>JAZGGN010000121.1:0-3434 GCA_036480475.1 Gammaproteobacteria bacterium | reverse complement strand
TTACATACAAAACTATTTAAGAAGCCACCCACAAGTGCGTCAAGATCTTACTTTTCTAGTGCGCCAACTCGACCCGACTGAACACGGCTTACCGATAGAAATTTATATCTTCACTAAAACCACAGATTGGGCTGAATATGAAAATATACAGGCGGATATTTTTGATCACGTTTTAGCGACTGTGCCTTATTTTAATTTACGTGTATTCCAAAATATTTCCGATAAGACGATGGTTTCCTATAAAAAATGAGATTTGACCCAACCATCATTAAAAATGGCGGTATGATCGCTTACCCAACCGAAGCAGTGTATGGTTTGGGATGTGATCCATTCAATCAGCAGGCGGTACAGCGTCTATTAAAAATAAAACAGCGTCCCGAGCATAAAGGTTTTATTTTGATTGTATCGACTTGGGCACAAATGCAAGCCCTAGTGCAACTGCCTGAAGCCAAAATTTTAGCTAAGGTTAAAGCCACTTGGCCAGGACCTGTCACTTGGCTATTTCCAGCCTCTCCAGATCTCCCCCCTTGGATCAACGGTGGCCAAACCAGTGTCGCCATCCGCATGACGAACCACCCAATTGCAAAATCGATTTGTGATTCAATAGACCAAGCGCTCATCTCTACCAGTGCAAATCTTTTTGGCCAAGCCGCACTAACAACCTGTGAGCAAGTACAAAAAACCTTTGGCGATCAAATTGATTATATCGTTAGTGGATCTGTCGGCGACTTGAAAAGGCCCACAATGATACGCGAGGTGAGCAGCGGTTCAATTGTACGGGGCTAGTACACGTATTCTCAGCAATTCTCGCTGAATGATCTTGGCTGTTCTATGAACAGGCACAAAAAGCCTTAATTCAGAAAACCGCTATAATCTTATAAAACCTTTTAGTAACGCCATGAAAAAAATAGCGATTAAATTTTTCTCTATACTGATAATATTTTTTTCAATCTGCATTTTTATCAGTGCACAATCCGAAAAAATAGCCATCGTGCTCAACGTCAATGGCGCCATCAGTCCGGCAAGCAGCGAATATATACAACGTGGCATCGATTTAGCCGTCAAACAAGACGCTGAATTCGTCGTCCTTCATTTAGATACCCCCGGGGGATTAGATAAATCGATGCGTCATATTATCAAAGCCATCCTCGCTTCACCGATCCCCATTGTGACCTATATCGGACCACGTGGGGCACGCGCTGCCAGTGCGGGGACTTTTATATTGTATGCCAGTCATATCGCAGCCATGGCACCAGGAACGAACTTAGGCGCAGCCTCACCCGTCAGTATTGGTGGTGGCATGCCAACACCACAGCAACCCGATCAAACTCAAGAAGACGGGCAAGAAGATGAAAAAAAAGAAACACCTACAATGCAAACGACTTTGAGTAAAAAAGCAACCAATGATGCCATCGCTTATATTCGCAGTTTGGCGCAACTACGCGGTCGTAATGTTGAATTTGCCGAAGCCGCCGTGCAAGATGCCGCCACTTTGACAGCAAGCGAAGCGAAACAAGAGAACGTGATTGATCTGGTGGCAAGTAATATAGATGAATTATTAGAAAAATTAAACGGCTATGACGTGACCGTACAAGATAAAAATATACAATTAAATACAGAAAATATACGTGTTGAAATCATTGATCCCAATTGGCGAATTAAATTATTAGCAGTGATCACCGATCCCAGTGTCGCTTATATTTTATTACTCATTGGGATCTATGGATTATTTTTTGAATTTGCTAACCCTGGTTTTGTGTTGCCTGGTGTTGTCGGTGCCATTGCCATCCTGCTGGCCCTTTATGCGCTACAAACGCTGCCTATCAGTTATGCGGGTTTAGGATTGATTCTCTTAGGCATTGCCTTTATGGTTGCTGAAGTCTTCATGCCCAGCTTTGGCGCACTTGGGATAGGGGGAGTGGTTGCCTTTATCGTTGGATCGATATTACTGATGGATACGCAAATTCCGGCGTATCAAATTGCATGGCCACTGATCATTGCCATGGCGCTGGCCAACATGATCTTCTTTTTTATTGTCCTCAATCTAGCCGCCAGAGCACGTAAACGCACGATCGTCAGTGGACAGGAAGAATTACTTGATAAAATCGGTGAAACATTAGAAGATATAAGCGATACTGGACAAGCCAGAATTCATGGTGAAATCTGGACAATACAAACCACAACGCCACTAAAACGTGGTCAGGCGATACGAGTGATTGCAGTCAATGGCATCATTCTAAAAGTAACGCCAGTTAAGAATAGTTAATTAAGGAGCATCCCATGGGGCCAATCATCATCATCCTTGCTGTCATGGTTATCTTAATCATGATGTCGATGTTTCGTGTTTTACGTGAATATGAGCGCGGCGTGATTTTTACTTTGGGACGTTTTTGGCGAGTAAAAGGGCCTGGATTAATCATTGTTGTGCCTATCATTCAGCAAATGGTACGGGTTGATTTACGTACTATTGTCATGGATGTCCCCAGTCAAGATGTAATTTCACGCGATAATGTGTCAGTGCGTGTCAACGCGGTGGTTTATTTTCGCGTGCTTGATCCACAACCGGCGATCATTCAAGTGGAAAATTTTTTTGAAGCCACGAGCCAATTAGCACAAACCACCTTACGCTCGGTTTTGGGTCAACATGAATTAGATGAGATTTTATCAGAAAGAGATAAATTAAATACTGATTTACAGCGGATCTTAGACGAGCAAACTGATAATTGGGGCATTAAAATCAGCAATGTTGAAATCAAGCATGTCGATTTAAATGAAAGCATGATCCGCGCGATTGCGAAACAAGCGGAAGCTGAGCGGGAGCGACGCGCCAAAATCATTCACGCTGAAGGCGAGTTACAAGCGTCACATAAACTGCTTGAGGCTGCACAAATATTAGCCCAAAATCCGCAATCATTGCAACTACGCTACTTGCAAACTTTAAGCAACATTGCTGGCGGTAAAACGTCTACCATTGTTTTCCCTTTGCCGCTTGAAATGATGTCAAGCTTTTCTGGGATGAATAAAATAATGAAAATGCAAAATGAACACGGATCTTAAAAAAATTGTCTTAGCTAGCGGCAACCCAGGAAAATTGCGTGAATTACAAGCCTGCTTACAGCCTTTATCCTTAACTCTCATCCCACAGGACACCTTACAAATAACAGCCGTTGAAGAAACCGGCTTAAGCTTTGTTGAAAACGCACTCCTCAAAGCGCGCCATGCTGCACAAATAAGCAAGCAGCCTACAATCGCGGATGACTCTGGACTCGCTGTCAGTGCATTAAACGATGCCCCAGGCATTTATTCCGCACGCTATGGTGGTATACAGGCCAGCAATCAAGATAATATCGATAAGTTATTAAGTGCGCTGCAAAATGTCCCCATAGAAAAACGCGGTGCGCGTTTTATTTGTGTGATTGCCTTTCTGCGTCATG
>JAZGGN010000120.1:0-4385 GCA_036480475.1 Gammaproteobacteria bacterium | reverse complement strand
GAATTTCAGCGTAAAGCATGCCTAGATAATATCAAAATGATTGAAATTAAATTATCACAAGGTGCAAAACCCGCCCACGGCGGTATTTTACCGGCAGCGAAAGTGGATGCAAATATTGCAAAGATCCGAGGCGTTGAGATCGGCAAAGACTGCATTTCGCCACCAATGCATCGCGCATTTTCTGATCCAATCGGCTTAATGAAGTTTATTCAACAATTACGCCAACTTTGTGGTGGCAAGCCGATCGGTTTTAAACTTTGCTTAGGCAAGCACAGTGAATTTATGGGAATATGCAAAGCGATGTTAGAAACAGGCGTCACGCCTGATTTTATTACCGTAGATGGTGCTGAAGGCGGCACCGGGGCGGCACCATTAGAATTCAGCAACCGCTTAGGCACGCCGATCCGCGAAGCCATTGTCTTTGTACACAATTGTTTAGTGGGCATTAACGTCCGCGATAAGATCCGTGTGATTGCCAGTGCTAAAGTCGTCACTGGCTTTGATATCGTTGATAAAATCGCTTTAGGGGCGGATATGTGTAATGTGGCGCGACCGATGATGTTTGCCATCGGCTGTATCCAGGCCTTACGTTGTAATACCAACACGTGCCCAACGGGCGTCACCACCCAAGATCCGCGCCGTGTACAAGCGCTGGTGGTCAAAGCCAAATGCAAACATGTATTTCGTTTTCATCAAGCCACGATGAAAAGCTTTCTCGATATGGTTGGTGCGCTGGGCGTCAGCGAACCTGAGCAATTACAGCCACAACACATCTTCCGCCGTATTCGCCAGGATATTATTGAAAATTACGCTCAGATCTATCATTACCTACAGCCCGGTGAATTACTTTCGAGAAAAATCCCCTCAAGTTATGCTGAAGATTGGCAAAATGCCAGTGCAGCGCGTTTTTAATAATGAGTCTGCACCCTGAATATGGTATTATACAGACAGTGTAAAAAAAGTAGAGATACTCATCATGGTTAGGTTTTAGGTCCTAAATAAAAGTAAAATATGAGTGGTGTGTTTGGCTTTCGCGCTCAGATTGCTGCCAGATTGCGACGTTTTAAAGGGAAAATACCGCAAGGTGTAGCTAGCTACATCGAGGACATTTTTCCTTTAAAACGTCGGAAGATGGTAGTAAGATGAGATGTGAAAAAGCCTAAAACCTAATCGTGATGAGTATATACCATGCCAACTGCCTTTTTTATCATCTTAGCCAGCTTACTGATATTCAACATTGCTTTCACTGCTTGGCTCGTACTGCGGCGCAAGCAAACACCAAGCCAAACGCAGCACAGTGACATGCAGTTTAGCCAATTAGCCCAGCAGTTAACAAATTTCACGGTGCTGACGCAAAGTCATAACCAAAGCAATGCTGAAAAATTAGAACAACTCTCTAAAGAAACGCATCTCAATATACTCAATACACGCGATCATATTAGCCAACAATTACACAAAGACCAATTAAACATCATGCAGCACTTGCAAGATAACCTATATAAAAATATGCATGATGTACGCCAACAATTATCTGGCCATTTAAACCAGCAGCAAGAAAATATTAGCCAATCGATCAATAAGCTCACGCAAGACACACATCAACAATTACAAACGATCAGCGGCGTCGTTGAAAAACGCCTCTCTGAGGGATTTGAAAAAACCACAGCCACTTTTACGGATGTTATTAAACGTCTTGCCTTGATTGATGAGGCCCAAAAAAAGATCACCGAGCTTTCCAAAAATGTTGTCAGTCTGCAGACGATACTGGCCGACAAGCGTTCGCGGGGAGCGTTTGGTGAAGTACAGTTATCTGCTTTGATTAACAATACCATCCCTGCGCAACATGTGTCATGGCAACATACTTTAAGCAATAACAAGCGTGCAGATTGCCTATTATTTTTACCCGAGCCGACAGGGAATATCGTCATCGATTCAAAATTCCCATTGGAAAGTTATCAGCGACTCTGCCATCATGATTTAACCAAGGATGAAAGACGCAGCATTGAGCAACAATTTCGCAAAGACATCCGCAAACACATTCAAGACATTGCGGATAAATACATTATTGCGGGCGAAACTGCCGATGGTGCGATGATGTTCATTCCCGCCGAAGCGATCTTCGCAGAAATTCACAGCCACTATCCAGAACTTGTTGAAATCGCGCATAAGGCTAGAGTGTGGTTGACCTCACCTACAACGATGATGGCCATTTTAACAACGGCCAGAGCCGTATTAAAAGATGCCGCCACCCGCAAGCAAATTCACATTATCCAAGAACATTTAAGTTTGCTGGCAAAAGATTTTCAACGTTTTCAATCTCGCATGGATAATCTTTCCCGCCACATCAAACAAGCGCATGAAGATGTTTCAGCAGTCAATACTTCGGCCCAGAAAATCACCAGCCGATTTAGTAAAATTGAAAAAGTCGAGCTCGAAGAAGCGCAGTCTTGAATTTGATCATATTCAAAAGGACATTGCAATCATACGAGTTCACTCCTCATAGACCGCAGGATTTTCATCATTACCCGGCCCTGTCCCAACTAATTTGACTCGGGACAAGGCCAGGTAATGATGATGCGGGGGGATACGCTATTACAAATTTTCACCTCACTGTAAGCGAGGGAAAGAGCCTTAAAATCACATCTAACAACACCCAAAAGTAGTATTTCGACTTCGAAGAGCATCTTCATCCGCGCAGCAAGGAGAACAGGAAAGCTGCTCTCCAATAAACACACCCAAGGCCATCCCTACGCAAGCCAGCGCCACTACAGCCAATACTGCGACAGTTATTGCCAATGCAGCAACCGAAGCCGGTCCTAAAGCCGTACCAGCTAAAATAGCGGCAGTTATTGCAGCATACATCATTGGAAACACAATCACCCCAGCAGAAATGCCTGCAGCAGCTCCTAACAACCCACAAAAAAGAAGCCACAAAAATAGTGCATCGTTATTTTTTTTCTTCGCTTCAGCAAGCCGGTCGTAGACATAATAAAGCGCAAGCGCAGAAATAATGATTTCAGAAAGCACAAGCACAGCAATAATAAGCCTAGGATCACAATCACCTCCACCAGATGAACCTCCTCTGCAACAACCAGAAGAGCCTCCTCCATGATGATGGCCTCCGCCAGATGAACCTCCTCTGCAACAATCAAAAAAGCCTCCTCCATGATGATGGCCTCCACCCAATCCCCCATGCCCACCAGACACATAAACAAGATGAGGGCTATGATACGATGTGTTGTAATATCCGATTGCAGGAGTGTAAGATGGTGATTGAGTTTTTCTTGGCTGCAGTTCTTCTCTACTTGCTTGTAGTGGCGGAGCTGATGGCAACCGGTAGCGATCATTGAATCGAGCACGTAATCCAGTCTTGCTATCTAATTTAGCTTCTACCAATGCATGCAATTTTCGCAAAATTGCATCTCTGACATCATTCTCAGCCATCTCCGAACCAAGCGGCTCATGCCCTTCCGCCTCCTTTTTATTATGCGGATCGTACAAATAACAACGAATATGTTCGATATAATTATATTTTGAATGACTGTCGATAGTAACGTTCGTGAACACTTGTGAGCTAGGCTCAAGCAATCTCTTTAAAGCCGCAATCCTGTCGACTAACTCCCCATCACCAGAGGACAGAAAATCATCAACCAGAGGCTTTATTACCCTGTCAAACTGTTCACCTACCGTTTCATGCGCCATAAAACAACCTCGCTATTGCAAATACTATCACTACTAAAGATACATAATAAGAATTTAGCATTATATGTCTTCTAATTTAGCAAGCGTAGCCTGGATAAGCAAGCGTAGCCTGGATAAGCAAGCGTAGCGAGCGCAATCCGGGTTTTGATATGTCAATACAAGAAACGTATTTTTTTAATATCATTAGGTGGTCAAGGAATTATTTTGGTTTATTATCGACGCTCTAAAATTAAAGGTGGGACATATTTTTTTACGGTCACACTTCGTGATAGGCGCAGCCAACTATTGGTAAAATATGTTTCCATTTTAAAAGAAGCCATGCGTGTTGTACGACGAAGGCATCCTTATAAAACCAAAGCGCTGGTAATACTCCCAGAACATCTCACGTGATATGGACACTATCTTGTGGAGATTGTGATTATTCTGGTCGATGGCGACAGATCAAGCATTACTTTACAAAGGTTGTAAAAAAACATGAGCGATTATCAAAAGATAAACATAGGGAATACTATGGCAACACCGATTTCGGGAGCATACGATTAGAACCGAAAAAGATTACCAACAACATGTTGACTACATTCATTATAATCCGATAAAACATAAACTGGTTAGCCTAGTTAAAGACTGGCCCTATTCAACATTTCATTATTATGTGAATCAAGGTATATTGCCGCATAATTGGA
>JAZGGN010000119.1:0-4014 GCA_036480475.1 Gammaproteobacteria bacterium | reverse complement strand
GTGCCCAATCTGGGACTATCTTCATTATCTGATTGAACTCATCCAAGCACTGGCTATCTGAACATTTTTCGGCCAACAGTTCATCGTGGAACCGGCCGATCAATTCGTAGCCGGCATCGGTTAATCGATCAAAGGCATCAAACAAAACATCCCTTGCCACCGACTGCACGACATTTTGCACAATTCGGCCGCCATAAAGCTTTTTTTTGTACATGCTAATGCCTGAGTAAGCCACATGTGCCTCATCCCTTGCTGCTTTTGATAGCGGTGACTTGCCCGATAGGTACGTGATCTGATCGGAATCCTCAATTGAGGGGTAAAAATACAGATTTCGACGACCTGAGGGCAGCGTGATTGACATGTAATACTTGCCAAGCTTTTTGAATGTACAGCCACGCACTCTCGTTATTTCGCCACGCATCGCCTTTCGATAGGCCATGTCAAACTTATCCCACAGTCCTGTCACACCAATGAAGTTACCGCGATACAATGCAACAGCTTTTTTTATCATGCTATCTGGCACGTCAAGTCCTTGGGCTGTGATGAGCCCTTTGAACCCTCTGTAAGCCCCTTTAGCATCCTGTAGCGCAGCACCATCTTTGTCAAAGCCAGAACCCATACCAAAGCCAAGACCTAGCACTGCTGCTTTACCCACGGCACGCTGTGCACGAGTTACTTGGTTATACTCGATGGCATAAATGTCGGCAGCCATCTTGATGTACAAGTCCAAGCCACTTTTTATCATCTCAAGATGCTTGTCATTGGCTAGCCAGAACAGCACACGAGTCTCAATCTCAGCAAAATCAGAGCATATCAGTCCCTTCGATGATCGTATGATAGACCTGAGGCCGCCTTTGGCTATTTCTGACGGAGTTTTACCGTATAAGGCTACCATATCAGCATCATCGATGTACTCGAGCATTACGGAGTCTTCTAGCGTGCCACGCGGTAAGTTTTGTGGCTGCACGCCTCGGCCAGAGTCCCGACCTGTGTGCGCGCCATGATATTGAAAGCCCTCCTGTATTCGGCCTCGGTTAGCCAGTGCCAGCATAGTTGTATATTTTTTAGTCGATGTTTTGCTGCCAGATTGCCGTGCTAGCAGGATATCGCGAACCGGCTTTGGCAAGTCATTTGCTCGCAAAGCGAGGTCGACGGTTTGTATAGTCACGTTTGGCAATGACACGCCATATGCGCTACAGTAGCTAAGCATCTGTTTAGTGCTGTTAGTATTGATTGGCAATTCATCAGCAGCCAGTTCTTTTTGCTTAACCAGCGTATCGACAACACGTTGTGCCAGATCAACATCGATTGGCATTCCACGTAGATTCATATCAAGTGTGGCCATTAGCCGTCCTGCACGGTCGAGGGTGTTGGGTATTCGGTTATCAACGGCCATTGCGGTATTGATATCCTGCTTGCAGTAAGCCAGCCATTCCAGCATGTCATCATGAGGAATTGGGTTAAACTCACCGGTTTTTCTATCTAGCAATGAGTATTTTTCAATGAGGTCTTTACCCGTATCCTTTTTACCCTTGGTTATTCCAAGTGCCAAAGCTGCATTTTTTAACGCTGGTGGCAGTCCTGCGGCATGACATTTTGCCATCGTGCAATGCCAACGTATTTTTTTTGGCAGACTAAAGGATTTTGATAAGACCGTGTTTTCAAATACGACATTGTGTGCAGAAAACATAATCCCTTCGTTGATGTATTCTAGGAGTTTTGCAATAAACTCGTCATTGATGTGTATTAGTTGTCTTTTTCTATCACTTTTAATATCGGAGTAACCAGCTATTAAAAGGTAATTCTGATAATAATAATAAGCTTTCGTTTCTGTGTTATACATATATGCGCATATCAGTTTGAACGAATCGGACTCAACGTATTTATGAACACCTTTTAAAAATAAATTAACCTTTGATCTTGTTTCAGTATCGATATAAATCATAGTAATAGCTTACCAAATTTATTAATAAAAAGCTACTCGACTTTAGTCTTATGGATTTGTGGACGAGACCCAGCTAAAGTCGAATAGCCAAAACGTTTACAAGTCTGCGAAGCCGTCGTCTTCTATAATTTCATCAGACAAGTCCTCAAATTCAGAGTCTTCGATAACTGGCGGTGCGTACTCGTCTATTTCTTCACCGTCGTTTATCTTTTGTAGCGCTACGAGATTCAACAGAACAAAGCTAGAGCCAAAATTTTTACTGTTAAACGCATTAGTCTCTATCCAGACATTAACGATGCAACCCGAATGAAAATCTTTAGCAACGGCATCGCCCCCGGTAAGCCCACGTAATTGAGGCTTTGTATGGGTTTTACACTTAAAATGCCAGTGATTTAATCGATACTCTTTTGGTGATGATATGGGATTCCCCTCAATGTCTAATTGGTTATCTCCATCTAGCCAAGGTGATCGATACTTGGTTTTTTTACCGAGGGTATCATGGGCAGCCTCGACTATTATACCATCAATTACTTCATAGGCTTTAGACTCTTTTGGGATTAAAACATACACGCCGTAGTTATCGCCCTGTTTATTTTTATAGTATTTACTAGGTTCTGCAAGTGACGGATTTATTATAACGACATTTGATATTTTGAATACACCGGGATGTCTACCTTTACTGACTTCAATTTCCATAGTTTACTCCTACGATTTACGGTTTAAGATTTACAGTTAACGAGAATATTATAGCACGTCTTCCTCATCTCTTTCTACAACTAGCTTGTATGAATCTGATTCGGGTCGGTGAGTAACTTCTTTTAGAAGTTCTATAGCAGAAGCCTTAGCAGCCTTCTTAGTTTTTTCTTGATGAGTATCGTATAGGCGATTTGCAAGTTTTGTTCGTGCAGCACTAAGTGTTATAAGGGATGTCTCATGTGCGTCGTGACCTAGTAATCTTATGATTACTGGTTCGGCTTCTTGTTTATTCTTATAGTCTTCGCGTTTAGTAACTTGCATTATTTTAAGATATTTTATGTCTTCACCTAGTTGTATACGACCCACAAATTCTGATTCAATTTCAGACAGCAGTCGTAATATAGCGGTCTTTGATCTTAGCAAGTCCATTTTTCCTTTGTCAGTCATTTCGTGTAATTTTTCAAACTTCATGATATGCACTCCATAATTTTTGATAACGATTTTCTCAAGGCTGGGCAAACGGTTTTTACTTTACAGTATTTACAGCTATCACCGAGTGAAGGCTTATAATTTTGTTGTTTTAACCGACGTATTATTTTTTCATAATGCTGGTTTAATTCTTCACGTGACAATTGCCAGTAACTATAATTCTCCCTCGGCGGCTGTAATATACCCAGCTCTATTTTAGTTTCTTTAGTAATGCTGTTTTTTTCAGTAAAAAACTTTATCCACGGTGCAGCATATAAGATTAACTGATCATTTTTATAAGCCGATATACGATCTGCAAGACCACTTTTTAAGTCATATATCCCCACTTTTTCTACGGTTATACTAAATCCAGTCAAGTTTAGTTCAGATTGAATGTATACTAGGTCAGCTGTCCCACCTATATTTTGAATCCCAGCCCCCACTTTTATATTATTATTACCGTACTGTTCACAGTGTACAATCGGATAATCATATTTTGGGTCTATATTTTCTATGACTTCGTTAACAGCTTCAATAGCGATTTTATAGTATTTGCTAAATTCTTCAATGTTTGGTTTTGTTATTAGTGGTTCTTTCAGATTTTTCCATACGTCATCCTTAGAAAGTATACTACCTGAGGTTATTTTCTCGTTCATTATTATTTCAAATATGTCATGTATATCATTACCTTTCGCTGATGCGAAACTGTAATTGTTTTGTTTGTCTAGCCCATGTTCTTCTTGCAGCTTTGCAGACAGGATGCACTTAGACCATATGTGCGCTGATGATGGGGAGTATAAATTGTGATGGCTCATTCTATTCCGTTTAATTTATGGTGACGACTCGTCCTTGTAAAGGACACTTATAGGTTCATGCTTCCTATAACCCGAACACGGCATCGCCAA
>JAZGGN010000118.1:0-2447 GCA_036480475.1 Gammaproteobacteria bacterium | reverse complement strand
AAACCTAACTGTGATGAGTATGGCTAACTTCGTATTTTATTGACATAAACAGCATAGGCTAAATAACTAAAGCCAATAGCGATATATAATAGACCCTGACGTGTAAATTCCATCCCAAGCCAATCAAGTAAAGCATTCATGATCATCATTGGTGTCATACTCACAACAGCTAGGCAAAACCCTTGCTTGTAGCTCAAAGTAACTTTTGTCACTCGTCCCAAAATTAAAGCAAAAAAGCCATGAATCAAGGCTTGTGCAAAACGGAAAACAAGGTCTTGTAACAATACAAATGGAAACAAAATGTAAGGGAGTCTTCTCTGCATTGTCTCTATCCACTGTTGCACGTACGAACGATCAATGGTCATATCTGACAAGGAAGACAAATCAAATACTTTCTGTTTGGTTTGGCCCTTATTAACAAAATACACTTCCTTCGCGCCAATGATCACATAAGGATTTTCACTTGCCACGAGTTTATAACTATCCGTCGTATCAAATACCACCAGCGGCTGTTCATTGTCTTGTAAATAAATAATATAAGGCATTTCACGATCGATGCTCATTTCACCTTCTGCAATGGTGACCACTGGCATTTGTTTTATAATGGTGCCACCAATGCGCTGTACTATTTGCTTTTTATCGTCTATCTGGCCTTGGAGTGAGAATATCGCACAAATTGCGACCAACAAGCACAGATACCCTGTGGTAAACCAAAATCGCCAATGTTGATAAACATCGCGATACAGTGAGCCATAATAAAAGGCATAAAAGAAAGGTTGTAAAATAGAAAACTGGCGCATTAGTTATAACCCTTGCAACAGATCTGGATAATCGCTGAATAAGCCATCAATACCCCAATCTAACAATTGCTGTGCCCTGTTTTTATCATTAACAGTATAAGATAATAATAAACGTTGTGCTTGCTTAGCGATATTGATTCGACGCTGACTTAACATGCGTGTATGCATATGCACTGAAACACAGGATAATTCTTCCACTGTGGGCAGCCAGCGACCATTACACCAGCGTTTAAGCAATAAGCCCAAGCGTAATTGCTTATCAAGTGCACGCAAATGACGTAAACAATTTAAAGAAAAGCTAGATACGAGCGGGGGTGGCAAATGATCTGGCCACGATGTATGCAAAGCTTTAACAACACGCTGTGCTAAAACGCCATCATTGCCTGTTTTGGCTTTAAGTTCAATATTACCCCCTAAGTCATATTCGCTTAAAACAGCAATCACCTCTGCTAATGTTGGCACTTTCTCACCACTGAAGGTAGATGAAAACCATGATCCGGCATCCAGTTTCGCAATCTCAGCGTAGGTCGTCGTTGATACTCGCCCGCGCCCATTGGTGGTTCGTGACAATAAATCCCAGTGAATCACACATAGTTCACCACAAGCCGCTTGCATCACATCAAACTCTATCCAGGTTGCCCCTAATTCTTTTGCTTTAATAAAGGCCGCCAACGTATTTTCTGGTGCGTAGGCACTGGCACCTCGGTGAGCAATGATGACAGGCAAATCGATGCTATCCAAAATACTATGACTCAGCCGTGTTCTGGCGTGTTGCCGCCAAAATAATTGTGGCAGTCATCGTCAATTTATTGCTTACGCTAATTGGCGCTTGATCAACACGTGCCATCATCATGCTTTCAGCACCAGACCCTTTAGCCATTGGCAAGACACGCATATCAACATCAAAATTAACCAAGTGCATACTAAATTTTTGCGGCGAAAAGTCCTTTTGTAAACGTTCAATTTCACGGTTAGCTTGTGCATAAATTTTCATGCGCAAGTCACTGCGTGCTTGTTCTATTTCTATCAAACCCGGTGAGAAATTAATACTTTCTACACGATAATTTGTGCCCGGGGCACTTAAATCGTCAACTTTACTATAAGCTGTTGCCAGTAAAGGTTCATCAATACGTGCTTGTGCCCGCAGATACAAACGTTGCAAGCCTGAGGTATCTTCGCGTCGATCAAATTGGATCACATTCCAATCCCCTTTACCCACTTCATTCAGGTTATCCATGATTTTCTGGCGCGCAGCGCTCATGTCTTGTTCATCCAAACTGACATCAATAGAGACTGTTATTTCTGCCGTTTGCGTACTGATCCACTGTTCTTCCGTCACCTGTAAAATAACTTGGTCTAATAACTCAGTGCTTGCTTGTTCTGCATTCGCAACAAACAACAAACTAGTCAATAAATAGACAAAACCGGTACATGCTGTAAATATCAATTTGTGCGCCATAATCTGTGCCTCTTTTTAGGAGAATAGAATTCTATCAAAATATAACAAAAAATCGCGTTCATTGCAGCCATATACATTTATCATGTCAAACCAAAATAGAAATGTCCGCCCTTCCTCCAAATTAAAAATGTCCGCCCCTTGGCACAGGGCCAGGGGCCATCTGTGCAATTTATCAGCAACTCTACTAT
>JAZGGN010000117.1:0-4081 GCA_036480475.1 Gammaproteobacteria bacterium | reverse complement strand
GATGAACTCAAGCTCAGCAAGCAAGAACGCATTGAAATGAGTGATTGTCGACAAGGCGCTCCCCCATCGATTGATGATTTTAAAGCGGGACCACTTGCAGGCGTTTGGGCGACAGGACCTTATCTGCATAATGGATCGGTACCGACTGTTTATGAATTGCTTTCGCCTGTCGATGAGCGACGTACCGTATTTTGGGCCGGTGGTCGCGAATTGGATCTTGATCAGTTAGGTTTTTTGAGTGAAGATGCGCCGGGACGTTATCGCTTTGATACGAGCTTGCCGGGTAATAGTAATCAAGGGCATGTCTACCCCTCTCAAGGTCTTGATAAGGATGAACGTTTGGCGATCATAGAATTCCTGAAGACACTTTAGATGCAACACAAGGAAAAGCCATGGGCAGTTACTTAGAAAAAATTGAGCAAGCGCCATTGGCACAGAAATGGTCATTGGTTCGCAAGTGGATGGATGAGGTACCATTTGCTTTATACGAAGAACTGCGGGCGTTTAGGCCCGTACTGGCACTGCCAGAACTGACGATGGTCACACGTTTCAGTGATTGCGCTTCTGTTTTGCGTCAGCACGATGTATTCAGCGTTGCGCCCTATCAGTCTAAGCAGGGCGACTATTGGATGGCTCAGGATGATACGGCCAGGCATTGGCGCGAGAAATCAATCATGCGTTCCGTGCTTGATCTTGAGCAGCTCTCTGACATTCGTCACTATGTTGCGGAAAAGGCCTCGTCGCTGCTACAAAAAGCGCAAGGATCTATGGAGGTGGTCAATGGTTTGTGCCGGGCAGTCCCGATTGTGCTTGTGCAGGAGCGATTTGGATTTGATGAGAGTGATCCCAAAGACCTATTTGAATGGTCATACTGGAATCAATATGACGCGTTCCATAATCAACCCTTTGATCTTGTTAAAGTAGGAGATCCTGAGCTGATTATTGTGAATCGCAAAGCAGCCAATAAGCGTATGGTGGTTTACCTTGTCGAACTTATTCAGCGCAGGACAGCGGAACTACAAGCTGGCAAGGTGAACAATGATCCGGTGACACGCTTACTGAAGCTATCAATGTCGGGTGCGCTAGAGTTCGATATTCCGAGGGTTGTCCAAAACGTGGGGGGATTGTTGATTGGTGCGGTGGAGACCACCTCACATGCAGTGATCAATGCCTTGGCTTGGCTTCTCGAACACCCCGAGCTATTTTCCCGGGCGGTATCTGCTGCTGCAAAGGATGACCCAAGTGAATTTGATGGTTACGTGTTTGAGGCGTTGCGATTTGATCCAGCGTTTCCGTACTTTTTTCGTATTTGTGAGCGGGCAACGCAACTGTCTTCAGGCACTGACTACGCGTGTGATATTACGCCAGGGACAACCGTAATGATGGTGACGCATTCTGCGATGTTTGATGCGACCGCATTTCCCGATCCAAAAAAGTTTGATCCAACCCGTCCTGAAACGAATGCATTTCACTTTGGTCAGGGGCTTCATGAGTGTTTAGGTCGCCATATCGCTCGCAAGATGATACCAGAGATTGTTCGGCAAGTGCTTCTATTGCCAGGGATACATGCGGCTGGGCAGATAGATAAAAAAGGGGGCTCTGTACCAGAACATTATCTATTGAAGTGGAACGATACGGGTAACGCAGCATAGTGATACAGACATTATCCTAGTGAATAGCCAGCAACTTGCCACCTAAATCAAAATGTTACATGATTTCTTCCTGAAACCTACCTGTGAGTGAGCATAGTCAATATAAACTTGCAACTAAAAACGCTTATTGGTATAGTAAGGCCAAGTAGAGTTCATTATCAAGAGTTCCCTGATGGCAGCTAATACACAATATTGTTTTCAAAGTTCATGCGCGTTCAGCGTAAATAGCTTGTGTCGTCTGGCATATTTTAAAGATCCTAAACTTTTCATGTTTACGCCTTAGCAAAGCGCTCGTACGCTTACTTCACCCTACTTCTATTTTTCACTGAACCATTATTTGAGGTTAGTCATGTTAAAATTGCAAGACGTAACGATTGCACGTGGTGCAAAAGTATTAATTAAACAGATTGATTTGGCGATTTTTGAAAAAATGACGGTTGGTATTGTTGGCGCCAATGGTTGTGGTAAGTCTAGTTTATTTGCTGCAATACGTAAGCAGTTGGATATTGCGCATGGTGATCTATACTTAAAAAAAGATTTAGTCATCAGCAGTCTTGAGCAAGAAACAGCAGCTGTGGATACTACTGCAGTAAATTATACCATTTCTGGTGATCTGATATTGTTTCAGATCTTGAACCAACTTGAGCAGGCAGAGCAGTCAGAAAATTTTGACGTTATGATGCAATGTCATGATCGTTTAGCTGAAGTTGATGGTTATAGTGCGCAGGCCAGAGCCGCAAAGATCTTAGTGCACTTGGGATTTTCGCAGGAAGACATTCATCGTCCAGTGAGTGACTTTTCAGGTGGGTGGCGTATGCGGATTAATTTGGCGAAATGCCTTTTTGCATCTAGCGATCTATTGCTTTTGGATGAGCCAACAAACCATTTAGATGTGCCGGCGATTGTTTGGTTGGAGAAATTTCTTAACCGTTATCAGGGCGGTATATTAATGATTTCTCATGACCGTGATTTTCTTGATAATACGGTTAGCCATATTGCTCATATTGAAAGGCGGGAATTACAGCTTTACACAGGTAACTACAGTGTATTTGAAGTGCTGCGTGCACAACAGATCGCCCTACAGCAATCACGCCACAAAAAGCAACAGGCACAAATAAGCCATGCGAAAAAATTTGTTGATCGTTTTCGCAGTACGGCTTCTAAAGCAAAGCAAGCGCAAAGCCGTTTAAAAACACTTAAAAAAATGGATCACGTTCAACTGATTTATGCACAATTGCCATTCAAATTTCGCTTTATGGAACCTAAATCAACGCCTGATCCGATGCTAACCATTAGAAAAGTAGATTTAGGATACCAGGACACTGTTATTATCAAGCAAGTTCGCATAAGTCTCTTATCGGGTCAACGTATTGGCTTGCTCGGTGCCAATGGTGCAGGTAAGAGCACACTGATTAAAGCGCTTTGCGGTGAAATTGCACCTTTGTCTGGCGTGATCGAACGACCATCATCCGTGGTCATCGGCTATTTTGCCCAACACCAAGTTGATCACTTACCGCTGGATAGATCACCCTTATCTTTATTGCAAGATCTAGATCGCAATGAAACCGAGAAACAATTCATTCGTTATCTTGGAAGTTTTGGTTTTAGTCGTGATCAATCATTGTCACCTTTACAGAATTTTTCAGGTGGTGAAAAGGCGCGTATGGCCTTAGCGCTCATTGTTTGGCGAAAGCCCAATCTATTATTGCTTGATGAACCTACGAATCATTTAGATATGCAAATGCGCGAAGCGCTTATGCTGGCATTACAAGATTATGTGGGCGCAATGATCTTGGTTTCTCATGATAGACACTTAATGCGTACATTGGTTGATGAGCTTTACCTCATTGAGGATGGTCAGTTAAAGTCATATTCTGGTTCTCTTGAAGATTACCAAACAAGTTACGCGGCTTAAACTTAGAAAAAGCAGTTCACAGCAAGCCTGCCTCGACTAATTTGACTGGGGTAACATGCAGTGGAAGCGACAGGCACATAGTTTATTTTCAACAGCCAATAGCGTATGTCGCCTATGAAGGGGCTAATAGCTATTTGTGCGCGTTACAGACTGCTCTTCGTCTAATTCTGTTTCACAGTCAGAGTTAAAAGGTCCGCTTTCACTGTCTGAGTTAAGAAATCCGCTTTTACTATCTGAGTTAAGAAATCCGTTACTTGACACAGACCCGGAAGGTTCAAAGAAATTTAATGCGCTGGGTTGGGGGCTTGCATCTTGGCTAGGCGTTGTCGGAATAGGTCGCCTCTGCATGTCATTAAGCTCTTGTCTTAGTTGCCCAACTAGGCATGCTAATGGTGTGCTTCCGGTGAGCTTGCATGACAATAAGGTTTTCAAGCAGTTAAAGTGACCTGTACTCGAAGTCCCTATTAACTGTCAAAGGAGATAAAGCAATGCAAGCCACCATCAATACAATAGA
>JAZGGN010000116.1:0-9185 GCA_036480475.1 Gammaproteobacteria bacterium | reverse complement strand
AGCTGTGTATATTGAGAACCAAAATCAAGAATTAGTATTTTTTCACTGTGCGTATTGATCATTCGTTGTCAACTTGGTAGTTGGGTGCTTGCTTAACGATCTCTACATCATGGACGTGGCCTTCACGTAACCCTGAATTAGTGACTCGAGTAAATTGTGCTTCGGTGCGCATTTCTTCAATCGTGCGACAGCCCGTATATCCCATGCTCGCACGTAACCCACCGACGAATTGATGGACAATTGCTTGTAAGGGACCACGATAAGGTACTCGACCTTCAACACCTTCAGGCACTAATTTATCTACACCATTGTTGGTTTCTTGGAAATATCGATCACTGGAACCTTGTGCTTGTCCCATGGCGCCTAATGAACCCATACCACGATATGATTTATAAGTTTGTCCCTGATACAGTTCGATTTGGCCTGGCGCTTCATCCGTTCCTGCAAATAAGCTGCCAATCATCACCGAAGAAGCACCCGCAGCAATCGCTTTGCAAAGATCACCAGTGAAACGTATACCGCCATCCGCAATAATTGGGATTGAAGTGCCGCGTAAACCTTCTGCCACATTCATGATCGCAGTGATTTGTGGTACACCGACACCAGTCACAACACGCGTAGTACAGATTGATCCTGGGCCTATACCGACCTTCACAGCATCAGCCCCTACATTCACTAAGTCTAAAGCCGCTTTAGCAGTGGCAATATTGCCACCGATCACCTGTACGGTTGGATATTGTTGCTTAAGCCATGCCACCTTTTGCAGTACGCTTTCAGAATGACCGTGCGCAGTATCAACCACTAAAACATCAACACCGGCTTCAATTAAGGCTTGGGCACGCTCTTCTGTGCCTGTGGCAACACCAATGGCGGCACCAACACGTAACTGTTGCTGTGAATCTTTATACGCGGACGGTTTTTCTTTCGCTTTTTCAATGTCTTTAACGGTAATCAAGCCACGTAATTCAAAGGCATCATTCACCACTAAAATTTTCTCGATACGATTTTCAACAAGCAAGTTAACAATTTCAGCCTGAGTGACCCCCTCTTTTACCGTGATTAAGCGTTCTTTGGGGGTCATAATTTCAGCGACGGTACAATCCATATCACTAACAAAACGCACATCTCGGTTAGTGACTAAGCCAACCAACTGTTGACCTTCAACGACAGGTACACCAGAAAAATGGTACTGCTGGATCACCTTCAATAAGTCACGGACAGTTATATTTGGCGTGACTGTGATTGGATCTTTGACAATACCACTCTCATATTTTTTAACTTTACGCACTTCTGCGGCTTGTTGCTCTGTCGACATATTTTTGTGAATGATCCCTATTCCGCCTTCTTGCGCCAGTGCGATGGCTAATCCTGACTCTGTTACCGTATCCATTGCAGATGAAATGATGGGTAAATTCAGTGGTAAGTCACGAGTAAGTCGACTTTGTAAATTGGCATCTTTGGGTAAAATTTGTGAATAGGCAGGGATGAGTAAGATATCGTCAAAGGTTAGAGAAATTTCCTGGATCCGCTGAGACATGAGAGTACTCCTATTTAAGCTTAGTTTGAGATAAGCATGTGGAAGAAGCTCTGGATTAATACCATACATGAGGAAGCTTTGTCAATAACTTTGCTTAGGATTGTCGTCAATTCTAAGCCCTAAATTTTTCGTGGGAAAATTTTAACGGTTTTTATCATATTATCTTTGACTTGCATGACTTCAATGGGATAGTGGTTAATTAAAACGCTAGTACCGGCAGATGGGATAAATTCAAGATGCTCTAAAATAATGCCATTAAGTGTTTTGGGGCCACTGGTGGCTAATTCCCACTGCATGGCACGATTCAAATCACGGAGGGTGACACTGCCGTCAACAATGACACTGCCATCTTCTTGTGGTGAAATATCTTTGCTGGTCGCAGCAAAATCCGTCGTAAATTCACCAACAACTTCTTCTAAGATATCATCTAATGTTGCCAAACCTTCGATATCACCATACTCATTAACCACCAGGCACATACGTTCCTTATGCTGTTGAAAATTTAATAGTTGGCTATGCAGAGGGGTTGTTTCTAGCACAAAGTAACAGTTTTCTGCCATTGCAATTAATAGCTCACGGTCAAATTTATCTGCAGACAGTGATTGCACAACTTTGCGTAAATGAATAATACCTTGTACGTCATCCATATTTTCTTTATAAATCGGCAAGCGCGTATGCTGACTGGTTTTGATCTGTTCCAGGATTTCATCCCAGGGTTTGCCCAAGTCAATCGCTACAATTTCATTGCGTGGTACCATAATGTCTTCAACTACTGCTTTTTCCAAGTCTAAAATTGCCAATAGCATTTGCTTATGAGCATCGGAAATCAAGCCTTCGGTTTCATGAACAATATTACGCAATTCACCTTCGGTTAATTTTTCTGTGTCCGGTTTCTTTAGATCAATGCCCAACAAGCACAAAAAATTATTAGCAAATAAATTGACCAGCCACACAAACGGCGTTAATAATTTAAGTAAAAATGACAGTGGCCTTGAGGCAAACCAAGCGACTTTTTGTGGATAAAGTGCAGCAAAAGTTTTCGGGGTAATTTCAGCAAAGATAAGAATGATTAAAGTGAGCAAAATCGTTGCAACAACAATACCGATCTCCCCCAGCCAGTGCATAGCAAGAATAGTCGCAATCGCGGAGGCAAGGATATTGGCAAAAGTATTACCAATTAAAATGATGCCGAGCAACCGATCAGGGCGTTCGAGTAAACGACTGACTCGTAAAGCACTACGCTGTTTTTGCTTCGCTAAATAGCGCAAACGATAGCGGTTGATTGCCATCATGCCAACTTCCGCACCGGAAAAAAATGCGGATAGCACAATAAGAAGGACTAAAATAATAATTAAGTAGGTAATCAAAGCTTGATCCAAGCCGTATACTCCTCTGGAACTTAGAGTAATATATTCCATTGACTTACATTTTTCAATTTCTCATAAGCATGAGTAATAACTCGTGCTTGACTGCTTTTATCAGATTTAACATTTATGCAACATAAAGAGTCTAATATTTTCATTTTTTTCTAAAATAATACATATGATGTTTCTATTGCTTCATGATATACTGCGCGGTCCACTGTTCAAAGAGATGCGCTATGTTTGCAACCTTGTCAGAACGATTATCAAGCACAATAAAAAAGCTGCGCGGTCAGGGCCGGCTAACCGAAGAAAACATCAAAGACACGTTACGTGAAATACGCGTTTCACTGTTAGAAGCAGATGTTGCCCTGTCTGTGGTCAAAGAATTCATTGAGAATATTCGCGAAAAATCCATAGGTCAAGAAGTGTTAACGAGTGTTAACCCTGGTCAAGTCCTCGTTAAAATTGTCAATGAAGAATTAGTTGAAATTCTTGGTAAAGAACATGTGCCGCTGGATCTGAAGGCCACACCACCGGTTGTTATTTTGATGGTGGGTTTACAGGGCTGTGGTAAAACAACAACCTCAGCAAAGCTCGCTCGCATGCTCAAAGAGCAGGAAGACAAAAAGGTCTTACTGGTAAGTGCTGATATTTATCGTCCAGCAGCCATCGAGCAATTAAAAAAATTAGCACAGGAAATTGAAGTGACTAATTATCCCAGTAAGGCAACAGACAACCCTGTAGCCATTGTTAAAAATGCGTTGGCACAAGCAAAAAAACAACACATGGATGTTGTGATTATTGATAGTGCGGGTCGCTTGCATATTGACACTAAAATGATGACAGAAATAAAAGCAATTCATCAAAGTGTTGAACCGTTAGAAACCTTGTTAGTTGTTGACAGTATGACTGGGCAAGATGCTGCCATGACGGCTAAAGCATTCAACGAAGCATTGCCACTGACCGGTGTTATTTTAACGAAGGTGGATGGTGATGCACGTGGTGGTGCGGCTTTATCCATGCGCCAAATTACGCAGCAGCCGATAAAATTTATTGGTGTGGGTGAAAAGACTGAAGCATTGGAAGCTTTTTATCCTGAGCGTATTGCTTCGCGTATTCTTGGCATGGGGGATATTGTCAGCTTAGTCGAAGAAGCTGAGCGTAAGGCAGATAAAAAGAAGTCAGATAAGCTGGCGAAAAAGTTACGCAAAGGTAAAAACTTTGACTTAGAAGACTATCGTGACCAAATGGTACAAATGAATAAAATGGGTGGTATGATGAACTTAATGCAAAAAATACCACTCGGTGGCGCAGGTGGCGGCATGAATGCGATGCAACAAGCGCAGAGTAAATCAATGGAAAAAGCCATTCCGATCATTAATTCGATGACCCCACAAGAACGCCATTTCCCAAAAATAATCAATGGCTCGCGCAAACGCCGCATTGCCAAAGGCTCAGGCAATGATATTCAAGAAGTCAACCGCTTACTCAAGCAATTTACCCAGATGCAAAAGATGATGAAGAAAATGTCCAAGCCGGGTGCAATGAAAAAATTAATGCGTGGCATGCAGGGCTAACTGCCGAAGGATCTGATGTGAGACCAGCTCGTCTTTATAGAGGAGAGCTGGTCTATACCCATCAAAAAGTAAACTGTTCTTGTCCAATGAAAGAAGGTGTTATGTCAAAGAAAGAAATTGTTCATTTGGCCATGGAATTATGGGAGTATCATAATTTAACATTTGTATTAAAGAATGCTGATTACATTGCTGGATTAGGCAGCTATGATGTTAATGTCGCAAAAAAGAATGGCCTGAAATCGAATGTATGGTTACATCCACAGGTGTTGGTTTCAACGAACAAATTACAAACCATATGTGTTCATTAGAAATGTTAATAAACGAAATGGTTGGCGATGTACAAAGAATTCATTTATACCCTGGTATGGGATTTCAAGTTTATCAACATATTCCAGAAAAGGTATGGCGCGCTTGTTCTACGTTGATTAACTTAGGGTTTGATAAACATTTGATAAAGCATTGGGATTTTCAGTTACCATGAGAAGTTATTTCGTGTCCGTTCCTAAGCTACTTTCCTTCAGAGAGTATACCATCCTCCAGCGACAATAGCCGATCCATTTTTTTAGCCAAATGAACATCATGAGTCACAATCAACAAACTGGTATTTAAGCGTTTATTGATCTCTAACATGACTTCATAAATATGTTCAGCCGTGTGTTGATCTAAATTCCCTGTGGGTTCATCCGCCAATATACATAATGGATTGGTGACTAAGGCACGTGCTACTGCTGTACGCTGGCGTTCCCCACCAGAAAGTTGCCCTGGGGTATGACTGGTGCGTTCACCTAAACCGACTTCAATCAATATTTCTCGGGCTTTCTCTTTCGCGACATTTGATTGTTCACCGCGTATTAATAACGGCATGGCAACATTTTCCAAAGCGCTGAATTCTGGCAATAAGTGATGAAATTGATAGACAAAGCCTAAAGCATGATTGCGTAGCGCGCAACGTTGCTTTTCAGTAAGCTGCGCCAGGTTTTCATGGTTAAGTATCACTTCACCCTGCGTTGCTCGATCTAAACCACCAAGCAAATGCAGTAAAGTACTCTTACCTGAACCTGAGGGACCTAAGATGGCAACACGTTCACCGCGATTGATCGTTAAGTTAACCCCTTTTAAAACTTTGACAATACGTTTACCGTCAATAAAATCCTTATGTAGATTTTGGCATATCAATATATTATCAGACTCATTCATAACGCAGTGCCTCCGCAGGTTGCACACGTGAAGCACGCCAGGCTGGATAAATTGTTGCTAAAAAACTTAAAGCTAAAGCTAGCATACAAATTTTAATAATATCAGTCAGTTCAATCTTAGAAGGCAAATAATCAATAAAATAGACAGAGGAGGACAAAAATTGTGTTTGTAGCAGATTTTGCAAAATATCTACGATTGCGGTCGCGTTATAGGCCAGTAAAAGTCCACCAACCAAACCCAAAAATGTACCGATAATCCCAACCAGTGATCCTTGCACCATAAATATCGCCAAGATCATGCGTGGTTCTGCCCCCAAAGTACGTAAGATAGCAATGTCGGCCTGCTTATCATTAACGACCATCACCAATGAGGACACTAAATTAAATGCGGCCACCGCTATGATTAAAATCAAAATTAAAAACATCATTGTTTTTTCAAGTTTAATGGCACTGAAAAGTGCACCGTATTTTTGTGTCCAATTACCAACATAGGATCCTTCTGGTAATTGCTGCATTAATTCTAAGGACATTTGCGGTGCCGCATAAATATCATCAATACGCACTTGTAAACCAGTCACAGCATCATCTAGGCGAAAAAGTCTTTGTGCATCATTTAAGTGGATAAATGCGATACCTCTATCAAAATCAAAGCCATCGCCCGCAGTAAAAAGTCCGACCAGGGTGAAACGCTTAAAGCGTGGCAATAATCCTGCTGGTGTTGGGGTTGCCTCCGGGATCATCAAGGTGATTTTATCGCCTAAACTTAAATTTAATTGTTGGGCAATGACTCGCCCTACAATCATACCGAATTCACCGGCCCGTAAATCTTCCACGCGGCCTTCAGTCATGGTATCGGCCAAATCACTGATCGCAGACTCTTGTTGTGGTAAAATGCCACTAACCATCACTGGTAAGACTTCGTCAAAATGGGTCAATAAACCTTGGCTACCGATGAATGGTGCAACACCGATCACACCAGGATATTCAGCAACTTGTTGCTGCACCGACTGCCAATCATTCACTCTTTCCTGGTAGTTTGTTACCGTCATTTGCGGTGCAAGCGAGAAAAAACGCTCATGTATTTCTTTGTCAAAACCGTTCATGACAGATAACACGGTTATCAATACAGCAACCCCTAAAGCGATCCCTAACATTGAAACCAAAGAAATGAATGAGATATAATGGTTGTGGCGTTTGGTGCGCGTATAACGTAAGCCGATGTATAGTGATAAAGGTTTAAACATATTCGTCCATACTAATGATAACTTTGCCGAAGTGTTGATTAGATTGTAAGTAGCGATGTGCTTCTTGGATCATGGCTAAAGGAAACACACTATCAATAATAGGTTTGATTTTAGCGCTGATCAACAAAGGCACCCAACGTTTGCTAAAACGCTGGGTGATTTCACGCTTTTGCTCTAAGCTGCGGCTGCGCAATATAAATCCTTTAATTTGCAAACGTTTCATCATCAATATGGAGAGATCAAGTGATACTTGCCGCCCTGACATCACGGCCACTTGGATTAAACGTCCTTCTGGCTTAAGTATGGCTAAATTGCGTGCAAAGTAATCTTGACCAATAAAATCTTCAACCACGTCAACGCCCTCACCTGCCGTTAAACGTAGGATCTCTTGTGCATAATCTTCAGTTTTATAATTGATCCCTGCCTTTGCACCTAAAGCTTGCGTTTTTTCTATTTTAGCCGCAGATCCTGCCGTAATATACACTTGCGCGCCCACATGATGTGCCATTTGGATTGCTGCTGTACCAACACCACTACCACCAGCATGAATTAATATTTTTTCGCCAGACTGTAATTGACCCAGTTCAAATAGTGTTTCACTTGCCGTAAAAAACACTTCTGGCACCGCCGCTGCTTGCCCATACTCCCAGTGATCAGGCATAGGCATTGCCATCCTGTGGTCAAGCAAGCAATATTCAGCATAGCCACCACTACCCACCAAGCCAAATACCCGTTGTCCCGATTTAAAACCGCTTGCTTGTGCACCACAAATGATCACTTCACCAGCAATTTCTAAACCGGGGATATTAGACTCGCCAAGGGGCGGAGGATATTTACCTTCTCTTTGTAGAATATCTGCACGATTGAGTGCCGTTGCATGAACTTTTATCAATAGTTGTTGTGCCGTAGGCACCGGTATTGCAACATCAGAAATCTTTAGTACTTCCGGGCCACCGCTTGTGGATGGACACACGGCTTGCATGGTTTGTTTTGGCATATTCAAACATTGCTATTAGAAAGAAACATCGTAACAAGGAAGCTCGATAATTGTAAAGTGACCTTATTTCTAGGTTTAAATTTACTGAAAGGCTTGTTATTTTTTAAACGGATAGTATGCTTTACAGTTGCTAGTCTTCAAGACTAGTCAAAATATAAATTATTTTATTAATATAAGTACAAGGAGTAAAAATTATGCTGACATTGGCAGATGCAGAAGGAAAAATAGCTGGGCCAACCTTAGGTTTTCGTGACAATACTGAGCAATTGTCTAAAACTGTCGCACAAACATTACAAGAATACTTTGATGCAGCGACGCAGGAAGATCCAGTAGATTTATATAGAGCGATAATCTCGAAAGCTGAAGTTCCGTTGTTAGAGATGGTGATGGAACGATATCGATACAATCAGTCACAAGTTGCCCATGTTCTCGGTTTAAGTCGTGGCACTTTGCGTTCTAAGCTGCGACATTATTTTGACGACAAATATGTGGGTACCCGCGCGAAGAAAAAAGTTGAACAACATGAGGATGTAGCTTAAGCCCCCTGGGTTGACTGTGGGCTGTAAATCAGACTGATTCTTTGCAATCTATTGATAATAAACGAATTTTTATGTGGTCGGTTACTTTTTAGGGAAGCGATATAAAATTGCTTGCTATTGGGGCGGCTCAGTGGTATTATCTGTCCGCATGTTTGTAAATAGCTCTAATGGCTGTTTGAGTCCTGTCTATCTTGATTCTCGCTAAAGAAATTTACTTACGGATACTTAACTAACAACTCGGGAGTCGAGATTATGAGTGAACATAAAGTTTATGTGGGTAACTTACCATATACCGTTACTAATGAATCATTGCAGGCGCTGTTTGATGACTGCGGTACTATTGATTCTGTCAATGTGATTGAAGATCATTACACCGGCAAGTCGAAAGGTTTTGCTTTTATTACTTTTGAAGATAAAAGTGGTATGGATAAGGCTGTTGAAGATAAAAATGGCGAAGAAATCGATGGTCGGAAAATTATTGTCAATGTTGCTAGAGAAAAAGAAAAAGGTGGCAATAGAGGCGGCGGCGGTAGCGGCGGTAGCGGCGGTAGCGGCGGTAGCGGCGGTGGAGACCGTGATAAAAAGCGCAGAAGATGGTAATCAATAGTCTATAAGATTAACATTAGACCATAAAAGGCAGCCTTCGAGCTGCCTTTTGTCTATCTACCCCACTCTAAAGCACCCTTAAGTTATTAAAGTCAAACCAATTTTTATATCATTAAAGTTTATTT
>JAZGGN010000115.1:0-2395 GCA_036480475.1 Gammaproteobacteria bacterium | reverse complement strand
CTGTGCTAATAAGTGCGCTCGACATAAAAAGCGAAACTGACATGAGCTTTGTTTTACGAAGGAAAAGTGTGCCAATTAAGGCCAGGACCAGAAAAAATAAAATGTAATAGCGCGGCGATCCAAACTGAGCAACCGCCGCTGCAAATGCACTCAAGCCTAAGTCATTATTATGCAAAAATAAGGCGATCTTTTTATCCAGGAAAAGCGTGCTGACTATATACAAAATCACCCAGAAAATAAAAAATTTTACGCCACCAACGACACTAATAAAGCGTGTAAAGCTTTGGCTGTCTTTAATCATCATTTTCTGCCTTTCTGCTCAACATCCTGAAAAAATCCGTAGATTAGCTAATACCCCACGGCTTGCCATGGGCACGTTGCACGTGGAGATTCTTAAGGGGAGCGCGTGTTCGCTCTCCTTAAGTCGCCGTTCGCGCGAGTTTATCTCGCGCAGGCGAAATTTAAACAGGAAAATAAAAATACCCCGTCCGCTTGCGGCAGGGATTTTTGTTTACTCTTTGAATATACTATCAGCAGAGATCCCTGAGCGCTCAAATATTTCGCGCAGTGTTTTTAATGCTTCAACTTGAATTTGTCGAACACGCTCTCTAGTTAAACCAACAGCTTCACCGACATGTTCAAGTGTCGCCTTATCGTGCCCACGCAAACCAAAGCGACGTACAATAACTTCACGCTGATTCTCATTTAATTCATTGAGCCATTTTTCAATATAAGTACGTAAATTTTCATTGATAAGCAGCTTTTCCGGATCGTTTGTCGATTCATCAGCTAATGTGTCAAGCAAAGATTTATTGTCATCATGGCTGATGGGTGAATCCACTGAACTAATTTTTTCATTTAACTTTAATAAGCGCTTAACGTCTTCAATAGGACGATCAACCCATTCAGCAATCTCTTCTGCAGTTGGCTCATGATCAAGACGCTGCGTTAGTTGTCGTGCTGCTCGCAGATAAACATTTAACTCTTTAACAACGTGGATAGGCAAGCGTATCGTGCGAGTTTGGTTCATAATCGCACGCTCTATCGTTTGTCGGATCCACCACGTAGCATAGGTAGAGAAACGAAAGCCTCGTTCAGGATCAAATTTTTCAACGGCGCGCATTAAACCAAGATTACCTTCTTCGATCAAATCGAGCATTGGTAAACCTCTATTTAGATAACGTCGTGCAATTTTTACAACGAGGCGTAGATTACTTTCAATCATTTTCTCACGAGCTTGCTCATCACCTTTTAATGCAAGACGTGCATAATGAACTTCTTCTTCAGCAGAGAGTAAGGGGGAAAAACCAATTTCACTGAGATAAATTTGTGTTGCTTCAGCTGTTTTCAGCAGGCGCTGCGTTGGGTGCTTCTTAGCTTGAGGCTTACTCTCTTTGCTCCCTTTGCTTTCTTTGCTCCCTTTGCTTTCTTTGCTTTCTTTGCTCCCTTTGCTCCCTTTGCTTTCTTCAGAATCATGATCATGGTTATGATCTTCTTCTTCAATCTCGTGCTCAGGTGTATATAAGTCAGCATCCATAAGTTGTCTCCCCTGACATCTTACTAGATCATAGTCAAATAAGCAGGATAAAAATTATAACGTGTTTTTTTATAAAAAGATATTTTAACCTAGAAAAGACAGTTGCAAACAGATAAATCGTGTAAGCATTTGATTTAGATAGTGTAATAAAAAAATATATGCTCATCTTTCTGGTGATGAGTGCTTTTTTTGATACGCTATCTAATCAAAGCGTTATGCAAGTTATCTCGGCCAAATCAAGCGGGACAGGCGGCTGTTGGCTGCTTTTTCCAGGTTAAATAAATCTTAGCACACTGAATCTCAGAATTTTTTCTATTTGATAATCCGGTAAACAATATAAGCAATGATTGCACCTGCAACGACAATCCAACCAATCGCATCAATATATTTATGTAGGAAATTTTTTAACGAATCACCGCTAATATAAAGCAGAAATGCGACTAGATAAAATCTGAGTGTCCGTGCAATGATTACTGCAACAATGAAAGGCAATAAGCTCATTTGAGTTGCGCCAGCTGCAATTGTAAATAATTTATATGGGATAGGCGTAAAACCTGCAATCAATAAGGCCCAGAAACCCCATCGCTGAAACCAAGCCTGAACCTGCATATAACCATCCGTATAATTAAAATATTCTATGATGGGATAAATTAATTCCAGCGCAAAATAACCCAGAAAGTAGCCCAAAACACCACCACAAACTGAGCTGATGACAGTAATCGCTGCATACCGCCACACTCTTGCAGGTTTAGCCAGTGTCATACTAATCAACATCACATCTGGTGGGATTGGAAATACACAGGCTTCAGAAAAACTGACTGCCGCAAGGTAGTAATTGGCATGCCGATGCTGTGACCA
>JAZGGN010000114.1:0-13166 GCA_036480475.1 Gammaproteobacteria bacterium | reverse complement strand
AATTTATCTCCCATTTTCCAACCTCCCTATTATTTTTGCTCTTCTTCAATAGGGTAGTCAGTTTTTACTCAATAGGTGACACTTTCATTTTGGTGAATAGGTGACATTATCATTTTGGTATGACAGCGTTGAAGCACATGATTATCCTGGAAAAGGTTGCTCCAGGCAGATCTGCTTTTTCTAGGATAATATCTCTTGCAGCCATTGCCCTAAATCAGTCACCTCCTGCGAGGAAATGCAATGTTCGATCGGGTAGCTGTGCCAGGTGATATGTTTAAAGCCATAAAAAGATAGTGCCTGCTTTGACATGAAGCTCCATTTTAGCAGTACAAGTTGGTCTTTCTCACCACCAGCCATGAAGATAGGCATATCGGTATGCACTGAGGCATTATACTGTTTGCGCTCTTTTAAGGGTAGAAATGCAGACAAGGCCACCAACCCACCCAAACGCTTTGGATAGTTAACTCCGGCGTATAAGGCCATCGCCCCACCTTGGGAAAAACCCGCTAAAATAATACGCTGAGGGTCAATGCCACGATTTACTTCAGCATCGATCAACCTGACAATCGCTTGCTGTGATTGTTTCACACCAGCTTCATCTTCTTTGGCAGTGACCCCCGCGCCGTCAATATCAAACCAAGCTGGCATCACCATCCCCTGGTTAAGTGTGATCGGTCTTGAGGGTGCATGGGGAATAATATGCCGTATTGCACATGACTCAGAAAACTGTAAACTATTAGCCAATGGTTTTAAGTCATCGCCACAAGCACCCAAACCATGCAACCAGATAATACAGGCATTTGCGTTGGTTTGCGGTTCAATAGCAATATAGTCTAAATTCGAAATTTGATTAGAATTATTGTTAATTGGTGTGGAATTTTGCATTATACTTCCTATAAACAATCAAAAACTTAGTAAGCCCTGTGAAACTATAACAAAATATCACTGTATGCAACAATTACAGACACTGCCTGTTTAAAGAAATGAGTAAAATAACAAATTATTTATTATTAGTAACATTGGGGCTGCTCTTTCTTAGCGGCTGTGGCCAAACTGGTCCTTTATATCTCCCAGAAGATCCCGCAGAAGTAGAAGAAGATCCCGTACAAGCACAAGACGAGGGTGTCAAATAATATGGATCATTTTAACATTCAAAATGGACAGCTCTATATTGAAGGAGTGGCCGTCGCTGACATTGCGGCCGAATTCAGCACCCCTTGCTATATCTATTCACGTGCTGCTTTCGAGCAACATTGGCACGATTTTAATGATGCTTTTGGTGAGCACCCCCATATGATTTGCTATTCACTCAAAGCGAATTCAAATTTAGCCGTTGTCAATTTATTAGCGCGTTTGGGATCTGGTTTTGACATTGTTTCTATTGGCGAATTAGAGCGCGTGCTGGCAGCAAAAGGCGATCCGAAAAAAGTCGTTTTTTCCGGGGTTGGCAAACAAGCACACGAAATAAAACGTGCCTTAGAAGTTGGTATTTATTGCTTTAACGTTGAATCGGATACCGAGCTGGAACGCCTCAATACGATAGCGCAACAATTGAATTGCAAAGCCCCCATTGCACTGCGCATCAATCCAGATATTGACGCCAAAACGCACCCCTATATTTCTACGGGCTTGAAAGAAAATAAATTTGGGATCGATATTCACGAAGCAAAGGCTTTATATTTAAAGGCGCAACAATACGATCATATTGATATCATTGGTATCGATTGCCACATTGGATCGCAATTACTTGAAATAGAGCCCTTACTCGCTGCACTGGATCGCTTATTAACACTGACTGATGAACTACAAAGTGTCGGCATCAACATCAAAACACTTGACCTCGGCGGTGGCTTAGGGGTGCGTTATCACCAGGAACAACCACCACAACCGCAAGAATACGCCTTGGCCATCAAAGAAAAACTAAAGCAGCGCAAATTGCAGATTATTTTAGAACCTGGACGTGCGATTGCGGCCAATGCTGGACTTTTAGTCACGCAAGTTGAGTATTTAAAGCATAAGCAAAGCACCAACTTTGCAATTGTCGATGCCGCGATGAATGATTTATTACGCCCAGCATTATACCAAGCGTGGCAAGAAATTATACCCGTGATCCATCGCCAACAAGGCAAAACTACATGTTATGATGTCGTTGGTCCCATATGTGAATCCGGCGATATTCTCGGCAAACAACGCCATCTCAATCTCCAAGTCGGCGACTTATTGGCGATCCACGGGGCGGGCGCTTATGGTTTTGGTATGAGTTCTAATTATAATACGCGGCCACGCGCCGCCGAAGTCATGGTCGATGGTCAACACACCCACTTAATCAGATCACGTGAAACCATTGCTGAGTTATATGCCCAGGAACAGTTACTGCCATGAATATAAATTTTACTAAAATGCACGGCTTAGGGAATGATTTTATCATCATCGATGGTGTGCACCAGACCATTCAATTAAATAAAAAAATAGTACAACAGTATGCTGATCGCCATTTGGGCATTGGCTTTGATCAATGTTTATTGATTGAGAAACCGTCGCAAGAAAATGCTGACTTTGATGTCCGTATTTTCAACGCTGACGGCAGTGAAGCGGAACAATGCGGTAATGGGATCCGTTGTGTTGCCCGCTTCATTGTTGATAAGAAACTCAGTCACAAAAAAGATCTGCAGTTAGCGATTGCCAAAAATATTATAAGCACAAAGATCGAGACAGACGACACCGTTCGCGTCAATATGGGGCAACCACAATTACAGCCGCAGCAGATCCCAATGGTAGCGGCACAACAAGCCTTAAGCTATCCAATTCGCATCGAAAACAACACAATTAACGTTCATGCTATTGGCATGGGCAATCCACACGCCGTCATCCTCGTTGACGATATTCAGCAAGCGCCGGTCAAAACACTGGGCGCCACGCTAACCCAGCATGCGTGTTTCCCGCAAGGCGCTAATATCGGTTTTATGCAGATCCTCAATCCACAACATATCCAATTACGCGTGGTTGAGCGCGGTGTCGGCGAAACATTGGCTTGCGGCAGCGGGGCTTGCGCCGCCATGGTCGCTGGCCGTTTAGCGCATGATTTAGAGGAACACGTCACCGTTAGCCTGCCTGGCGGTGATTTGAAGATTGCTTGGGCGGGGCACGGTGCAGATGTCTACATGACCGGACCCGCGGTTTTTGTTTTTGAAGGCAGCATAGAAATTTAGGCATGTCCTAGGGCGTGTCGTCAATTCGCTAGATTGAGCCGTAGTCCGTTGATTTTTGAGTACCGTAGCACAGCATACTCGAGGTATGTGAGCAACGGAACACAAAAAATCAACGGACTACGGCCAAGATAGTAGAATTGACGACACGCCCTAATCTCTCACCCGAGAAACATATTCCCCATTGCGAGTATCGACTTTAATCAATTCGCCAATTTGCACAAACAAAGGCACACGCACTACTGCACCCGTTTCCAGCGTTGCCGGCTTAATCCCACCACCAGACGTATCCCCTTTAACGCCAGGATCGGTTTCTGTGATCTTTAATACCACGAAATTAGGCGGGATCACCAGCAATGGCTCATTATTCCACAACGTCAGCGTACACATGTCTTCTTCTTTTAGCCATTGTTTCGCTTCAGCAACTGCCGACTCAGGGACCGCATATTGCTCATAGTTGTCTAACACCATGAAATGCCAATGGCTGCCATCATTGTAGAGATATTGCATTTCTTTTTCGGCCACATCCGCACCCTCAAGTTTTTCACCTGATTTATAGGTACGCTCAACCACCCGCCCTGTTTTCAAATTACGCACTTTAATACGAGTAAATGCTTGCCCCTTGCCGGGTTTCACAAAATCGCATTCCAAGATGGAGCAGGGCGCCGCATCTATCATGACCTTTAAGCCATTTTTAAATTCATTCGTACTATAAGAAGCCATAATTACCCTATTGTGATGGTTAAGAAAGCAGTAGAATACTGATTCAATTTATTTTACAAACAAGCTATGATAACCAAAATCAGCCCTAAGAAACAATCCTGGCAAAAACAATTGGCCGATGGGATCAGCGACCCCAAAGCATTACTACAATGCTTAGCACTCGATCCACAGTTAGCAGGCCTTCGTGCCCATGAACAGTTCAAAACCCGAGTCCCGCATTGTTTCGTTGCGCGCATGCAGCCTGGCAACATAAACGATCCACTATTACGTCAAGTTTTGCCTGTGGATAAAGAATTAGATCCCATGCCTGGATTCAGTCATGACCCACTCGCAGAGGCACAAGCAAATCCAAGCCCTGGCTTATTACACAAATATCATGGGCGAGTACTACTGACTTTAACCAGCCACTGTGCTATCAATTGCCGCTTCTGCTTTCGTCGTCATTTTCCCTATGCTGAAAATCATGCTCAGGGGAAACACTGGGCCGCGATCCTCAGTTATATTCAAAAGGACAGCAGCATCAAAGAAGTCATTTTCAGCGGCGGGGATCCCTTGCTCGTGAGCGATCAACAATTGAATAAATTATGCATGCAAATCGCCGAGATTTCACATATAAAGACCTTGCGCATTCACACGCGGCTACCCATCGTGTTGCCTGATCGCATCACCCCTGCTTTGATTAAGCTATTGGCTGAGCTCCCCTTGCGCTGTGTACTCGTCATTCATTGCAACCACAGCAATGAAATTGATCAACATGTGATCCAAGCCATGCGCGCTTTACAATCAGCACACATCACTTTACTCAATCAATCGGTCTTATTAAAAGGCGTGAATGATAATGCAGATGCCTTGATCCATCTCAGCGAAACCTTATTTGACTGCGGCGTGTTGCCCTATTATTTACACCTACTCGACAAAGTACAAGGCGCCGCCCATTTCGACATAGAGGAGGCGCAAGCAAAAAAATTGCACCAGCAAATGCAAGCAGCCCTACCGGGTTATTTGGTACCTAAAATGGTGAGAGAAGCGGCACAAGCGCTGTCTAAGCTCATTGTGCCTTCATAGAAAGGATCGAATTATTACTTAATCGACGGATAAACCGGCGTTGATAAGACGCCCATATACAATACCGAACCATCTTCGGCCATATAATTCGCTTTGAATTTAGGTTCTTGGTAATAGTAAATGTTACTTTCGTCACTGGCTAAAGCCTCCTGAGCCCCAACCACATGAATTTCAGCAAGGGATTGCTGATACGTTTTAATATTCGCTTGTTGTGCAACTAAAGACTTGCCGTTAAAAAGCGCGCTGTCATTTAATTTTACATTTAATTTATTAACCTTACCGCCCAGCTCTACATAAGCACTACCGCTGCCGTTGATATCAAGTTCCGTACTGTTTACTGTCGGGAAAATAATTTCTCCAGAGCCTGTATAATCCAAAGTTTCAAGATCCGCATGGCCATGCAATACCACTTTAGCACTGCCTTCAAGTGTCACTGCCAATTCACGACTGACAATGCCGTCAATATCAACTTTTCCTGAACCCTGCACAGATAACTCTCGTAAGCCAATCTTACCTGCCAAGCTCACTGTCCCTTGGGTATCGACCGTCACATCAAGCAACGCGGAATCTAAGTTGCCTGCAAAAACATTGGCGTCTCCCGTATAATCTAATTGATATAAGCTATCAACATATATTTCAGCAAGTGGCTCTTGATCACTTTTACTGGGATCACGATGCACATAAAGCACATTATCAAGCACACGTACCTCAACCTCGGCGCTTTCTTTTTCACCACCGATTAAACGAACCGCATAATTACCTGGATCAGAAATAATATGAATATTCACATCGCCGCTGGCACGTACCACATTAAAGGGCTCAACTGCCTGAATCTCATTTGCGAATGCCTGAGGAGCGACAAACAAGATCGACCCTAAAGTTAAGCTACTGAATAAAAATGATAGGACCAATTGTCTGACTTTCATAACGACCTCTTAAACGGATCTCCACCACAATTAAAACGATGAAGATTATAATAATCCCCTATTCTAACCAATTATGAGATAAATTGCTAATATTTTATCCAAAAATTGGCAAAATCGTGGCTTTAACCTAAAAAAAGCAGTTGACCTCTACTGCTTTTTTTAGGTTACGTGATTCTGACTTGCCAAAATGGTAGGATCCGGGAGTATTAGACACCAAAGTGAATTAAATTGAATAAAAATCACCCTCAGCCTAAGGGGCAAATTGTCATACAAACCCTCGCCATGCCTGCGGACGCAAACGTCAATGGGGATATATTTGGCGGCTGGTTGGTCTCACAAATGGATCTTGCCGCAGCAATCACTGCCCGACAACGCGCACGGGGACGGATCGCCACAGTTGCTATTCATGCCTTAACCTTCCGTAAACCTGTACATATCGGTGATCTTATCTGTTGCTACGGCACGCTACAAAAGGTTGGCCACTCATCAATGACGATTGATATTGAGGCCTGGGCAGTCAAGAGTGACACGATGGAAAAATACTTGGTGACTGAAGGTTGTTTTGTCTGTGTTGCCATTGATACGCAGGGTAAACCACGACCAGTGGATCTCACTCCAGCTTAGCAAATTCTTCCGGGGTATTCACATTATGCCAAGCCCCTACAAAGTGCTCGCCTGTGACTGCATTTTGCTCGATGGCTTTGAATAATAACGGTGCCAATGGAAAAACCGCCTGGTGACAACCAGCGAAGAATTCAGGGTGATAAACACCAATATTCGCATAAGTATACTTTTGCTTTTCTATCGAAGAATTCATCAATATCAAATCATCATGCAAATAAAAATCGCCTTGCGGATGAAAGGATGGATTATCAACCAGCACTAAATGCGCCAGCTTAGAGAGTTCACACGGCAAATGGGCAAAATCAAAATCAGTCCAGATATCACAGCTGAATACAAAAAAAGGCGCTTCACCTAACAACGGCAACGCTTTGACAATACCGCCACCCGTACCTAAGCAATCTTCAGGCTCTTGTGAGTAAGCAATATCAACGCCCCAAACTTGACCATTCCCAAGCAATTGGCGAATTTTATCCCCTAAGTAAGCCAAGTTGATCACAACTTCTTTAATACCAGCTTGCGCTAATTTTTCCAAATGATAAACGATTAAAGGCTTGTCCTTAACACGGATCAAGGCCTTTGGCACTTGCTGTGATGCCTGACGAATACGTGTCCCCTTCCCTGCTGCCAAGATCATTGCTCTTGTCATTGCTTCATCACTTCAGGCGAGACTCTCGTATGCAAAAAATCAATAAATGGCTTAAGTGCGATATAACGCTGACCTATATCACCCACATAAGAAAGTGTTCTTGGAATATCACCAAGATAGGCAGACTTATTATCACGCTTGTTTAGACGTGCAAAAATACCGACCGCTTTTAAATGACGCTGTATGCCCATTAAATCAAACCAATATAAAAATTTCTGCTGCGAACATTGGGGCATCATACCGTTATCTTGTGCTTGTCGCCAGTATAGTAAGGCCCATTCTTTCACTTGTGCTTCTGGCCAGCTAATATAACAATCACGCAGCAAAGATACAATATCGTAAGTCACCGGTCCCCACATCGCATCTTGGAAGTCGAGCACGCCCACTGCATTATCATCCAACAGGATAAGATTACGTGAATGATAGTCACGATGAATGAAAACTTGCGGCTGAGTCGCAACCGCAGTATTTAAAAATTCATAAGCCTGAGAGACAATTTCTTCTTCCTCACAGCTTAAAGACAAACCCAGTTGCTGACGCAAAAACCAGTGGTCGAACAACCCAAGTTCCGAAGTGATGAAATTTTGATCAAACACAGGCAAGCGATAGCCAGGAATATCTTTACATTCTTGAATCATTAATAGCGTATCAATCGCATAATGGTACAATTGGCCAGGATCGTAAGTATCAAACATTTGTAAATATAGGCGCGAACCTAGATCAGAAATCAACAAAAACCCACGATGTAGATCTTGGGCTAAGATCTGTGGTACGTTTATCCCCAATTTAATTAATGCTCTGGCAATAAGAGCAAACAACCCAGACGCTTCCCTATCCGGTGGGGCATCGACAACAATGTAGTTTTGTCCATTATGATTTAAGCGAAAATAACGCCGGAAACTGGCACCATTAGTCATTGCTTCTAGCTTAAATGAAGGACAATCCAGCTGCTTTTGCAGCCAACCCTGCAATTGTTGTAAGCGTACATCATTTACCATTGTTGTTGCTCCATGTAATTATTGTGAAAAAGACAGTCATCATCGCTTACCTCAGCATACTCATCGGATTGGCCGCCCTGCCACTGAATGGGAGTGCGGACGATCACAATCATACTGAACATGGATCTGCTGAGCAAGATACCCTAAACAGCGATCTGCCTGATCCTAATGCGCCGCTCAATCGTGAAACTCGGGAAAAGATTGCTGACCTACTCGGCTGGTCTAACGATCCACAATTTCCCAATGTTTGTGGCGGTTATTACCAAGAACCCTTGATGAATCAATTACCGCAAGAATTCTCTAGTAATAATCTTAGCCGAATATCAGCAAACGAAGCAATCATAAAACAAAGCGAGCGCTCGACTTTAAAAGGAAATATCCTGCTTGAGCAACCAAACAAGCTCAGCACCGCTGATCTTGCCTATATTTTCCATGATGAAGACACAGGCGACATCAATGAAGTAGACCTTTTGGGCAACGTGTATATCCGAGAACCTGGCAGAACCATTATCGGCAAACAGGCCAATATGAACATTGTGGGTCAAACTGGCTACGTGAACGATGCTTTGTACCGCATGGCTTTAATGGATGCCAAAGGAAAGCATATAGACGACAGCCAAATTTGGTGGGGTGATATCGCCTGGGGGCAAGCAAACCAGATCCGACAAACTAAGCCAGACTATTACGAACTTGACCAAGCTTCATTTACCACTTGCTCACCAACACGGGATGCATGGACACTCAAAGCGAAAAAAATCATATTAGATCAGGAAAAAAATACCGGCCATGCCTACAATGCAACTTTACGCGTCAAAGGGATCCCCATCCTATATACCCCATATATGAATTTTCCATTGTCTGATGAGCGTAAATCTGGGTTTTTGACCCCTTCATTTGGTTTTGCTGAGCAAAATGGCTTCGAAGTTTCCTTACCCTATTATTTAAACCTAGCACCGAATTATGACTTAATCCTATCACCTACATTTTACAGCAAACGTGGCATCATGTATGGGGGTGAAGGTCGTTACCTGACACAAAGCAGTGAAGGTGAGATCATTATTAATTATCTACCCAATGACCGTGCCTTTACTGCTTTTCTTGATGACAATGAAGGGGTATTTACAGAGAACTATCCGCGCCCTGACAATAACAATCGACAATCAATCACCATATTGCACCACACTCAACTGACCGACAGATGGGCCGTCAATATTGATTATAATGAGGTCTCTGATGATTTCTATATGCAAGACTTCGGTAAAAATTTATCAGATGTCACCCTCAATCGCTTATTACAACAGGGTAATATTGTTTACAACGATCAAAATTGGCAATTCATCGGGTTATTGCAAGAATATCAATCCTTAAGTCCATTTAATGAGATTAGTGGGGGGCGCGACCGTGCGGTTTACAGTATCTTACCCAGATTAAGTCTTAACGGCGATTACCCCGATCTATGGGCGGGCATGAACCCTGGCCTGAAAAGTGAATATACTAATTTTGTTTGGCCCGGTACCAGGCAAAGAGTCGCAGGTGAGCGCTTAAACCTTAATCCGCAAATAAATTGGCCCATTGCCTCATTAGGGGGCTATATTTCACCGACAGTACAGCTAATGCAAACCAATTATTCGCTGTATAATCGCCCACCTCCGAGAGCAGGTGAAGAACCGTCCCCCGATACGATCAGCCGTACATTGCCCATTATTGAGGTCGACAATGGGCTTTTCTTTGAACGCTACACGTCGTTTGGGCAAACAGATTACATACAAACTTTAGAGCCACGACTGTACTATCTCCAGATCCCTTTTGTTGATCAAGATGACATCCCTAACTTTGACACCGGTGATTATCGTTTCACTTATAACCAATTATTCCGTTACAATCGCTTTTCTGGGCTTGATCGCATCAATGATGCCAACCAAGTCAGCTTGGGACTAAGCACACGCTTTCTCGATGCTGAAACCGGTATCGAGAAATTCAGTGCCAGTATTGGTCAGATCTATTATTTTCAAGATCGCCGTGTTCTCTTAAATGAGGGGATCGCTGGTTTTGAAGATACAGACGAAGGGATCTTAAATTTCTTATCACCCACCAGCAAAGTTTCACCCATTGCTGGGCTTTTGCGTTATAATTTCAACGAAAATTGGGGAGCAACGGGCGATCTTGCTTGGGATCCCACTGTCCAGCCAAGAAAAGAAGGTGCGGATGACGAAGGCTTTGAAAACATTACCGGGTTTAACAAAACACTGCAACAAGTCAATAATGCCAACTTAAATGTTTATTACCACCCCGCGCCTAATAAAGTCATTAATGTTGGTTACACATTTTATGCGGGTAAAGAGATTGCCAGAGCCTCTAGCGAAACGATTGAAGGTCAAGAAAAAGACAACAATCTCAACCAAATCTATGCTTCTTATGCCTGGCCATTAACAGAACGAATAAGCACGATTGGCTTATTAACCCACAATATCAGTAAAGGCTTTTCCATGGAATACTTTTTCGGGTTAGAATACAATACCTGCTGCTGGGCCGCGCGTGTTATTGCCGGCCGTAACTTCCTGCGTCTTGACCAAAATAGAGATCGAACATTCAGAAACGCAGTTTATTTTGAATTTTTACTCAAAGGACTAGGGACAATCGCTGCTAATAACTCTCAGGAAGTTATATCCGGTGTGCGCGGCTACCAAAACATATTTAGATAGAGAACAAATTATGCAACATCAATTCACTCGATTTATCCTATTAACACTACTCCTATTTTCACCCTTCAAACTGATCTATGCGATTGATGATGAAGTGTCCTCTGCGACTGAAGAAATAGACAGTATTATCGCCATCGTCAATGAAAACGTGATCACGGAAAGTGAATTGGAGCAAGAACTAAACACCGTCAAACAGCAATTGATCCAAAGCAATGTCCCCTTACCATCAATGGATGTGCTACGCAGACAAGTTTTACAAAGCTTAATCGATGCCAGTATACAGTTACAGCTCGCTAAGGATCTCAATTTGACGATCAGCAATGAAGAATTAGATCAAGCCCTTGAAGACATCGCGGCACGTAATAATTTAACCCTTCAGCAATTGCACCAAGAAATCACTTCACAGGGTTCAAGCTTCACGCAATTTCGCGAAAGTATCCGCAAAGAGATGACCATTTCTAGGCTGCAACAAGAAGCTGTGCGCTACAATATTATAGTAACGGATGAGCAAATAGATGACTACATACAAACCTATCAAGAGCAAATCAAAGCCAATCTTGAATTTCATGTGCGTAATATTTTGATACCCATCTCCGAATCACCGACACCGAATGAAATCACCCAAGCAGAACAAAAAGCCAATGCGTTACTTACGCGAATACGCGACGGGGCTGATTTCAGTCAGACCGCTGTCGCTGAGTCAGGCGATCAATCCGCTCTACAGGGCGGTGATCTCGGTTGGCGTGGCTTAGCTGCATTACCGGAAATATTTTCCCAAGAAGTCATTCATATGGAAGCTGGTGATGTCGTTGGTCCAATTCGCGCGAGTAATGGCTTCCATTTGATTAAACTCGAAGGCACCCGCACCGGCGAGCAGAATGAAGTTACTTTAACCCATGTACGGCAAATCTTATTGAAATTAGACCCCAATAAAACCTCAACAGAAATTAAATCAGAATTGTCTAAACTGCGTAAAAAAATCATCGGAGGCGAAGATTTTGTTGAAATCGCGGAACAATACTCGGAAGACTACAGCAGTGCCAACAAAGGCGGTGATTTAGGTTGGATCCGACCTGAACAACTCCCCCCTGCACTTGAAGATGAAATCAATCGATTAAAACCAGACGAACTCAGCCAACCGATACAAAGTCAAAACGGCTGGCACCTGCTTGAAGTGCTGGGGCGCCGCGTTGAAGATGATAGTGAACGTCAAATACGAGCGACCATCAGCCAGCTACTTTATCAACGACGATTTGATGAGTCGGTACAAAACTGGCTGCAAGAATTGCGAGGTCAAATCTACATTGATATCTTCAATAATAATGACGCAGATGAAGACAATGAGACACAATAATGAGAGACCATTCTGAGGCACGTATTGCTTTAACTGCGGGTGAACCCGCTGGGATCGGTCCCGATCTATGCCTATTGCTCGCACAACAAGCTTCAACCAGCAAAATCACGGTCATTGCCGATAAAACACTGCTACAGCAACGTGCACAACAGCTGGAATTAGATATAAAACTAATTGATTTCGACCCACAAACCACCGCCAAACCCACGCCAGTAAGCACCTTAAACGTTTATCACGTCCCCCTTAAAGTGCCCTGCATCTGTCAACAAAGTGATCCGGCAAATGCGGCCTATGTCATCGAAACATTAAATATTGCCGTCCAGGGGTGCCTACAGGGACAATTTCAAGCGCTGGTCACAGCCCCCATCAACAAAAGCGTCATTCAACAAGGCGGTTTTGATTTCAGCGGTCACACAGAATTTCTTGCAACCATAACAAACACACCGCAAGTGGTGATGATGCTGGTTACTGAACAATTGCGTGTTGCTTTAGCAACCACGCATTTACCTTTGAGCGAGGTCGCAACCGCCATCAATCGGGAGCATTTAACAACCACCCTTAAAATTCTACATCAAGATTTAAAGAAATATTTTGCGATTGATAAGCCTAATATATATATTTGTGGGCTCAATCCCCATGCAGGCGAAAATGGTTGCCTGGGCAACGAAGAAATCGATACAATTACCCCTGTGATCCAACAATTACAAAAAACAGGGATGAGCTTACATGGCCCAATGCCGGCAGATACCGTCTTTACTGAAAAATACTTACAACATGCCGATGCGGTTTTAGCCATGTATCATGATCAGGGTTTACCCGTGCTTAAATACGCTGGCTTTGGTCAGGCCGTCAATATCACGCTTGGCTTGCCCATCATCCGTACCTCAGTTGACCACGGCACCGCATTTGATCTTGCTGGTAG
>JAZGGN010000113.1:0-2409 GCA_036480475.1 Gammaproteobacteria bacterium | reverse complement strand
AATTGCTTGTTTAAATAAATCATAATTACTCGTATTCATTTTATTTATCCTCTGTTACCATAGTATTATTTTTATTGTTATAGTTAAAAATATGATATTCAAAAAAATCAGTCTCTAAAGAGAGGCAAGGGTAATGTTAGTAACGATATCAGTTCGCTATCCAATATATATCGTTATTTGCCATAAATACTTTATAATATTTCATAAAAAAATAGTGTTACTTATTAATTCCGTAAATATTAAAACAACTAGAGTGAATACAAATCACATTATTGTGGCACAAAGCCAAAAATATACCCAGCAACTCAATTTATTATTTTGGCACACTGTGCTGCGCTTAATGTGATGTTTAACCTGTGAAATTTATTGATATGTGTTTGAAACAGTTCAACTAAAGCTTCACAAAAAAATTTCTCAGGAATTTATCTAAAATGCGATGTATTTTGGGAAAAAATGTTCTAGGCATGAGTTTATCCTTAAATAAAATTATTGGTTGGACGGCGGTTTCACTGATTTTTTTCTATGTGTAACCATAGCTGTATTTTCTACACACATCATCACTTGATAAGCACGACGCTGATCACCGATCAAAATGGGCTTGTCACTTTGATGTAAACCATGCAGTAGTCTTGGGTAATCAGGTGGTCTGTTTTTTAGTAAATCGCTATAGTGACATTGAAATGTTTGCGCATGTTGGGCAAGTTCATAGTAGGTGCTGGCGCAAAGTTGTACCCAACCGCCCATTGTTTTAAGTACCGCATGGATCAGTGGATCATCAAAAGTCACGCTGCTATAACTGCCTATTTGTTTGATGGCGGCTATAACTTTTGCCCAAGCTAAGCGTGCTTGGGTTTGATGGCTGCCTGAAATGTGGCGGATCAGATCAGCCGGTTTAGGTGGAAATTGGCCGTGATCAGGATCGCAAATGTGTGCATCCCAAGCGCGCTCAAGCTCAGATAGGGGGTAAGCTTGTAAAGCTTGCCAGTATTCTTGCAGCAGGCAGCTATTTAATTTTTCTTTGTAAATGACCATTTTTTTTGTTATCAGTGCGGCAAAATGGGCTTTATCCGCTTTGTCATTTGGGTTCATTGTTTTTTCCTCGTTCGTCATTTTGTTCAATCCAATCGCGTGCCACTTCAATATTTTCATGTAAATTTTGATCGGCTTTGTTGAGTTTGAGCGGTGGATCGTTGCAGTTGCGGATGAATCGGTCGATCTGATCTTCGCTTTTGAAAATCACGCTGAGGCCGTCGTAACGCTGGCCCTGGGGGTTTTCGCCTCGGTTATGCGGTGTTTTAGCACAGCCGTTGATGGCTTGACACAAATCAGCAACCGAGTACCCCCACTTGAGCGCTTGCTCAATCAACACGCGCCGTTCACTGCTCAAGCCAGCGCGTGGATGGTTCATCACTCGCCGCCAGTGGTCAAAAATATAATCCGTATTTTGTGCAGACGTGTCGGCAGGATTTTCGAGCACACGTCCTGGAGAAGCATTTTTTTGCAAAGGGACGGGCAAGACAGATAAACGTCGCGTTGCTAACGCGACAACTTCATTTCCCTTTCCACTTCCACTTCCATTTCCACTTCCATTTCCACTTCCTCTCATGCAAGACATTGCTTTGCACGCGCATGGCATTGCTTTGCATGTGCAAGGCATTGTATTGCTTATGCAGCTTGATTCGTCTGTGTTTGAATTATTATTTTCTGTATAATCTTCATCTACAGTGGATGTCGTTTCTGTTTCAGGTAATTGACTTGTTGTGCACGACGTTGCAGTGCATACGTCACTTGAAACGTTCGTGTTTAAATTATTATTTTCTAGGTGGTTTTCCACGTTGGGTGTTTTAGGCGGTGGTGCAGGCAATTGACTTGCCGGTGCACGACTATTGATACGTTGATGTTTGTGCCAAGTGGGAACCCAACCATAAAATTCTTCTCCGTGTTGATATTTTGTGATGAATTTATAGTCTGCAAGTGCCTCTAACACGCGAGAAAAGTCAATGTCATCATAAGGCATTATATCTAATTTCAATTCCCGTGGTTGCCAACGAAAGCGTCCTTCTCGATCACCGCAAAGTAGCAAATAAGTAAAAGCGAGGCGCAAAGGTAGTCCACATTCTTCCTCAGCTTCAAATAACCCTATATGTCTGGGCAGGCTAGGTTTAATCGTTCTTATTGGCATTACTTTTTCCTGTTAGTTGCATTAATCAAATCAATTTTAATCGTGGAAAACATGAGCACTGGAAAAACTTAAGCTTTACAGACTGTATTATTATCATTTCTTTTCCTGAAAACTTTTTATATATCTAATAATTAGCTTGACTTGTATTATTAGTGTGCTTCCGGTGAGCTTGCATGACAATAAGGTTTTCAAGCAGTTAAAGTGACCTGTACTCGAAGTCCCTATTA
>JAZGGN010000112.1:0-3990 GCA_036480475.1 Gammaproteobacteria bacterium | reverse complement strand
ATGCACAAAAAGCTCACACTTGGCATCCTCTCTTCAATATTAATGGCTTGCGCTGTTCAACCTGCTTTGCACGATGCTAAGGATGGGCCCCCCACAAAATCGGTTGATGTTTCTAAAATTTCCAATGCCCAACCCAAGACTGAGCCCTTAAGTCGACATGGTAACCCGCCGTCTTACCGTATAGGTGATAGTGATTACCAAGTGATGTATGACAGCAGCGGTTATAAAGAAACAGGGATCGCTTCTTGGTATGGCACAAAATTTCACAACCAGCTCACCTCCAGTGGTGAACCCTACGATATGTTTGCTATGACTGCTGCGCACAAGCAATTACCCTTACCCACTTACGTGCGGGTTAAAAATTTAGAAAATGATCGTGAAATTATCGTTAAAGTGACCGACCGTGGCCCTTTTAAAGCAGATCGCTTGATCGATCTCTCCTATGTCGCTGCTAAGAAACTAGGAATTTTAGAAAAAGGTACGGGTATGGTTGAAATTGAAGCAATCCAAATGATGGATCACCCAAAGAATGTTGATCAACAAAACCTAACCCCTTCATCTAAGCAAATATTTTTGCAAGTTGGTGCTTTTGACAAACGGGAAAACGCTGAGCAATTACAGCAAGAATTACAATATGTTATTAACCATACTATCCTTATCAATCCAACAGCAGATCGAAAAAAGAACAGTTACCGCGTTCAAATTGGCCCTTTTGAGCAAGCCAGTCACATCGAGACTCTTTCTTCTCAATTGCAAGCCATTGGGATCGAGGGCGGATTTACCGTCGTAGAGTAGACAGCACAGGCAACTTCAAATAAAATCGTAACCTGTTATTCAGATACAAATTGGGAAACACCATGAAAAAGCTTTTTTTGCGCAACGCCCGTTTATTAGTACTTGCCGTTGTGTTGCTACATCAGTGGACAGCCAGCTCAGCAGCTGCCCTAGAATTACCGACCTTAACGCAAAAAAGTAATGCGAAGGCAATATTAACACCGACACCACCGAGCATCGATGCCACCTCTTATATACTCATTGAGGCGAATAGTGGCAAAGTATTGGCCGAAAATGAGTCAGATATACGCTTGCCACCCGCCAGCTTAACTAAAATTATGACCATATATATGATTTCAGAAGCACTTAAAAATGAGTCTATTAATTTAAATGAAAAAACGAAGATCAGCACAAAAGCTTGGCGAACGGAAGGATCAAGAATGTTTATTGAGGCTGATGAAGAAGTGGAAGTATATGACTTGATTCAAGGGGTCGTAGTGCAATCAGGCAATGATGCCAGTGTTGCTCTGGCTGAGCACGTTGCTGGCACTGAAGATGCCTTCGTTGATTTGATGAATCAACAAGCTGAAATTTTCAATATGAAAGACACACATTTCACGAATAGCACAGGCTTGCCTGATCCCGATCTATACACTTCAGCCCGTGATTTAGCGATTTTAAGCCGAGCATTGATTTTAAACCACCCTGAAGATTATCAATGGCATAAAGAAAAATGGTTTGCTTATAATGGCATAAGGCAGCCAAATCGCAACCGTTTACTCGGTTATGACGGCGTTGATGGCATCAAAACTGGACACACCGAAGAAGCCGGTTTTGGTTTAGTCACTTCAGCGGAAAAAGAAGGCATGCGTTTAATCGCCGTTGTGATGGGCTCACCGAGCGATGATGCTCGCACTGAAGATACGCGTCGATTGCTCGCTTACGGCTTCCGCTTTTTTGAAACGGAAAAATATTATCAAGCACAGCAACCGATCGTACTGCAACGCACATGGCAAGGCCAGCAAAAAACAGTCCCCGTTGGCTTAAGTGAAGACTTATATCTCACCATTCCCAAAGGGCAATATAAAGAAGTTAAAGCCACAATCAAAGTCTCAGAAACCGTGTATGCCCCGATTGATAAAAATGAAGTTGTTGGCATCGTTAACCTTTCTCTTAACGATGAAATTATTAGCTCGCAACCTTTGGTTGCTTTAGCCAGTAATAAAAAAGGCAGTCTATGGACACAAGTCAGCGACAGCACAAAGCTGCGCTTTAAAAAATGGTTTGGATAAAATGTCAATTGCTTACTTAAATGGCGTATTCCTACCGCTGGCAGAAGCGAAAGTTTCTGTGCTTGATCGCGGGTTTTTATTTGCTGATGGGATCTACGAAGTCATTCCTGCCTATAATGGTAAGCTCTTCTTACTTGAACAACATTTACAACGTTTAGCCGCGAGCTTGGAGGCTATCTTTTTACAAGTGCAAGTCGACTGGCAAACTATTTTACAAAAGCTTGTTGAGCATAATCAAAATACCAATCAAATTGTTTATCTACAAGTTACCCGTGGCGCAGATTCAATTCGAGATCACAGCATACCTATGGATATCCAGCCCACTGTTTTCGCATTTTGCCGACCGCTGGAAGTACTAACCCTCGAACAATTAACCAAAGGGATGCGTGCAATTACTTTAGAAGACACCCGCTGGAAAGACTGCCATATTAAAACCATTGCTCTTTTACCCAATGTATTACTTAAGCAAACCGCAACGAATGCCGGCTATGATGAAGCAATTTTAATTAATGAAGGTTATGCGGTGGAGTGTACCTCAGCAAATTTGTTTGTTGTGTATAATAACATATTGATGACGACCCCAAAAAATCCACACATTCTTGGTGGCGTCACCCGCGATTTAATTTTACAGCTTGCACAAGAGCATGCGTTGCCCACGCAAGAAAAAATGATTTCTATCGATGAATTAAATAATGCGCAAGAGATCTGGTTGTCCGGCTCAATCAAAGAGATCCGTCCCATCGTACAATTAAATGATAATCCTGTCGGGGATGGCCATGCTGGTCCCCTATGGCAAAAGATGATTGCCTATTATCGAGAATACAGAGAAAAACAGACAAGTTAATACGATGCAACTTCTTTTCCGTCAACTAGGACAGCAAGATTATCAATCGACCTGGCGCGCCATGCGACAATTTACGGATGCACGCAAAAAAGACACGACGGATGAAGTCTGGATAGTAGAGCACCCCCCGGTCTTTACCCAAGGACAAGCGGGCAAAGCAGAGCACATCCTCAACCCAGGTGATATCCCAATCGTCCAGACAGACCGTGGTGGACAAGTCACTTATCACGGGCCAGGCCAACTCATCGCCTATTTACTTATCGACATCAAACGTCGTAAAATAGGCGTGCGTGCATTGGTCTGTGCCATTGAGCAAAGCGTGATCCATTTGCTTTCTGACTACGGCATCAACGCATACAGCCAAAAAAAAGCCCCGGGTGTTTATGTCGATCAAGCAAAAATATGTGCGCTGGGTTTACGCATACGTCGTGGTTGTAGTTATCATGGTTTAGCGCTGAATGTTAATTTAGACTTAGATCCGTTTTCACGCATCAACCCTTGTGGCTATGCCAATTTGGCGGTCACACAAATGCGTGATTTAATCGATGGCATCACTTTAGCAGAAGTAAACCAACAATTAAGTAAGCATTTAATACATGATTTAAATTTTATATAAAGGCAATTCTCAATGGAAACTCAAAGCAACCCCAAATACCGCGGTGCTGAAAAATTAGCCCGCATCCCCATTAAAATTCAGCCTACAGAACAACCATTACGCAAGCCAGACTGGATCCGGATAAAGCTGAGCAACAGCCAAACGCCGAATCGTCTTAAACAATTACTACGACAGAGAAAATTAGTCACTGTATGCGAAGAGGCTGCTTGCCCTAATCTGGCCGAATGCTTCAGTCATGGCACTGCTACATTTATGATCATGGGTGATAAATGTACTCGCCGCTGTAGCTTTTGCGATGTCGCCCATGGCCGACCGGATCCCCTTGATCCACAAGAACCGATCAATTTAGCCGAAGCCATCGCACAAATGGCCTTAAAATATGTGGTCATCACCTCTGTTGACCGTGATGATTTACGTGATGGTGGCGCGGGTCACTTTGCTGAATGTATTAAAGTCGTCCGTGA
>JAZGGN010000111.1:0-2862 GCA_036480475.1 Gammaproteobacteria bacterium | reverse complement strand
TGGGTCGGATACAGTAGAGATTAACTGTTCTGGTTGTTACCGCTGACTTCGGGCTTTTATAGCAGAGGATCTTGAGCTTTTTAGCCTCTTTTCTTTCTCTCTGTGCAGATGGGACCTGTCTCAGCTGCAAAACGTAGGACTTTGGGATAATTTGGATGTTTGGAAATATTTATGATCTTAACGTTAAGCAATCTTGAAACATTAGTTATCGCTATTTTTGTGTTGTTTATTGGTAGATATATTACTAATAATGTTAATTTCCTGAAAAGGTACAACATTCCCATCCCAGTGACTGGTGGCATATTAATTTCTATATTCATTGGCATTGCCTATGTTGTTGCAAGCGTAGAAATTAATTTTGATACGGTACTGGGTGATATTTTGTTACTTTCCTTTTTCTCCACCATTGGCTTATCGGCACGCTTAAGTTTATTGATTGCGGGGGGACGTTTAGTTGCTATTTTAAGTATTATCATTGTTTTATTCCTCATTATGCAGAATGCGATCGGTATTTTTGGTGCTTACCTTACAAATATCGATCCGCTGATTGGTTTACTCACAGGTTCGGTGACCTTAAGTGGTGGTCATGGTACGGGTATTACGTATGCAAAAATATTTTCCGATGAATTTGGTTTGAATAATGCCTTAGAAATAGCGTTGGCTTGTGCTACTTTTGGATTGGTCATGGGTGGATTGTTGGGTGGTCCTTTTGCTCGCTTTTTAATTAAGCGTTTCCATTTGAAAACTGAGACAGAGCCTGTGACACTTAAGGCCAGAAGTCGCACGATACATCATGAAGAAGTTATTGATTATCGCGGTGTGTTAGAGGTCATTGCGTTGATCAGCTTATGCATTATTATTGGCACGAATCTTAATGTTTATTTCAATAGTCTGGGATTGTCTTTGCCTGACTTTGTGCCTTGTTTGTTTGCGGGGATCATCTTTGCAAATATTGCTGATTTTTCAAAGTTGTTTGTTATTAAAGCGCGTTCATTGACACTTTTTTCTAATTTAAGCTTAGATATATTTTTAACGATAGCATTGATGCGTTTGCAACTATGGACCTTGGTAGAATTGGCGGGGCCACTTTTGCTGATTTTAGTCGTGCAAGTTTTCGCCGTATTATTATTTACTTATTTTATTGTCTTTCGAATGGTCAGAAAAAATTATACGGGCAGTGTGATTTCTGCGGGTTATTTGGGTTTTGGCTTAGGGGCCATGCCGACGGCAATCGCCAATATGAGCACGGTGACAAAACGCTATGGTCCATCACCGAATGCTTTTATCGTTATCCCGTTGATTGGCGCTTTCTTGATTGATATCGCCAATGCTATTGTCATTCAATTATTTCTGTTTTTACCCATGTTTGAGCTTTAGATCAGGGGTCACACGATCAAGAAATCAGCGAAGGTTTGCCAGGTGGCTTCTCGTTGTTTTACATCGGTGACGCTGGCAGCGTCAGATCCTTGCGATAACCAAGACTCAAGTTGCTTTAATTGCGCTTCTTCGCCGCAGGCAAAAACTTCAACACTGCCATCACTGAGGTTCTTTACCCAACCTGTTATTTCCAAGTTGTGTGCCTGCGCTTGTGTCATTGCGCGGAAATTTACACCTTGGACCGTACCACTCACGTAGTATCGTTTACATTGTTTACTCATATTGTTCTCTCATTGTATTTTGACTAAGTTCTGTTGTGGGATCTGAGGTGGATCCGATGGCAGCTAATAAAGAGGCTTGTGTTTGCGGACCTATTAACTTGCTTATTAATTGACCTTCTGGATTTAATATATAAGTGGCAGGCAGAGTCAATACCTCGCCTATGCCGAGCTCCTCTGCTGGATCAGCACTTAGCGTTAGAAATTGAACATCCATATCCTCAATAATCTGTTGTAGTTGCTCGCTATTTACACGATCGTAATTCACGCCAAGTAGAGTAACATTATCATTTTTATAGGTTTGATAAAACCGGTTTAATTCCGGGATCTCCTCAATACACGGTGGACACCAACTGGCCCAGTAATTAATAATGACCCATTGGCCGCGTAACTCAGTGAAATCAATTAAATTACCTGCAGTGTCACGTGCGCTCATGGCATTTTGATTGAAACCGTATGCGAGTTGTAATGTGAATAAAATAATAAGAATTAGTTTCTTCATGGCAGTTAGTAGATAAGATAGTGATCGAGCAACAATAATAAAAATAATAACATCAGATAAGTAATCGAATAGCGAAATGCTTGCATCGCAAATTGTGCTTGTTTTGATTTTAATAATTTAATGGCCCAATACAAGAAGCGCGCATTTAAAGCTGAAGCACCCAGCAAATAAAGCCAACCACTCATGCTGATAACATAAGGTAAGGTAGTCACGACGGTCAGTAGTATGGTGTAAAGTAAAATATGTAATTTTGTGTATTGGATCCCATGGGTCACAGGTAACATGGGAATGTTTGCTTTGCGGTAATCATCACAGCGATAGATCGCCAGTGCCCAGAAATGTGGCGGTGTCCAAGTATAAATAATCAACACGAGCATTAAACTTTCCGGCGCGAAAGCTCCAGTGACGGCGGTCCAACCGAGTAGGGGGGGCGCCGCGCCCGCTAAACCACCCAGCACAATATTTTGTGGCGTGGCATACTTTAAGCACAGCGTATAAACTCCCGCGTATCCGATCAGTGTTGCGAGGGTGAGTATTGCCGTTAAGGTATTGACCAACAGGAGCAATATAATAAAACCGAAGATCCCTAATGTAGCTGCAAATATGAGCGCTTGGGTCGGTTCAATTTTTTTAGTCACCATCGGGCGCTTTTTGGTGCGGGCCATCATGGCATCGATGCGCACTTCAAGTAATTGATTCATTACA
>JAZGGN010000110.1:0-3857 GCA_036480475.1 Gammaproteobacteria bacterium | reverse complement strand
TAAGCTGCTTGGTTTCTTTGTTGGTCAAGTGATGAAAATCACTCAGGGTAAAGCGGATCCAAAGCTGGTTAATCAAATTTTGCATGAAAAATTATAATCATATACCATTGAGAGTGTGCATTGCTTTAGATCTACTATTATTAAAATAAATAAAATTAAAAAAGAGGAGACCATCATGAAAAAGATGAATGGAATTGACTGGATTGCTTGCCTTTTAGTTATTATTGGCGCACTTAATTGGGGATTAATTGGCTTTTTTGGTATTAATTTGGTATCTATGCTTTTTGGCGAAGTGAGCATCGTGACGCGAGTGATTTATTGCGCGATCGGAGTCGCCGGCCTATGGGGCTTGATTGCCTGTCTGCGCTGCGGTTGCTGTAAAAAATCATCGTCTTAATTGAATACATAGATGCTAACCTGCCCCTCACTGCAACGTTCCCTCGTGGCAGGGAGGGGAGTGGGGCTGAGGGATCCCTACAACAAAATTCGCGTCAGGGTTAGGGCTATTCTTCGCACTATAGTTCCAGTGCCGGGCCCGGAGCGGCGGCCGGGGCCGGGGCTTGATTCGCTCCGCTTCTCGAAAAAAATGAAAAGACGGTGTTCACTAGCGTATCAACATAGCTATTTGACGGTGGCGGATGACTTTCTAAATAAGCCTCGAGTGCTTTTGGACTATAAACAACGTTCCAACCAGGCTTACCATCGAACTTCATCGTCACTAGGACCCTACGTTGTGGCGACAAGGTAGAATCAACGATCATATATCTCTGTCCCTTAGAGGAACCTCGACGCTCTACGGCAAGCTCAAGCTCATTTGCTCGCACCATAAATTCTACAAGAAAGTTACGGTATTGTTCAGGCCCATGAGATTTACCGTTTATCCTAAGGGGGGGACATTTAAGGCTTCCTGGGTCGAAAAGCGTTACCAGCAGTGCACTTTTAAGAGGTCCAGGAAGCTGTGCAAACGGCGCATCCTCAGAGCATGTTTCTAGTACATCTCTTGCGTCAATCTTATCACATTCATCAAAGCGCACATCAGGGATATATACTCGAGGACGCTCTATGTCGCTGTGCACATATACAAAAGGGGAGTCTTTTCTTCCTTTGCTAGGCAGAGTCATAGTGGTGCCACAGTCGCCTCTCCTGTCCACAACCGCACCACTTCCATAGTCAATTTCATGGTATCTAGCTATGTCATCATTACCTGCCTCTTGGAGACTTTCGCAGGCCCACATTAGCGCGGACATTTCTGCCCCACCAGTGAGGCCCTCAGTATTTGCGACAAGGTCTGCACATCCTTGGGGCACTCCTCTCTGTTCAGAACCAGCCCCCCTAACAGCAACAGCATACGCAGCAAACATTGCTACCAAAGTACGAGTAATCATTACCCTCTCCTTTTTTAAACAAACAGATATCAACCATACCATAAACAAAACATCAAACAAACTGCTCTGTTTTTTTCTGATAGCCTATTAATCGACTATCTCTTTGTTTAACTTAGAAATTATCTGAGACATTAAAATCCGTAATATCTTTTGGATAACGACAATTAAAGGGAAATATCACCATATCCTTAGCACAAATAAAAATTCAGATTAAAATCAATAGGCTATTGGTTGCTGCCCCAAAGCCTAAACAAAACGCCGCCCCACAAAATGCCATACTTGCTCCATCACTTAATATCCGCTATGCTTATATATAGAGCAGTAATATGAGGTGAAATTTACATTTTGAGTAGTCAGCAGCAATCCGCGGATATCAGCTTTAAACCAGTGAATAATCCCCGTTTAATCAATCTTTGCGGCCCTTGTAACGAACATTTGCAGCAAATTGAAGACTTTTTCGGTGTTGAAATATGCCAACGCGGCAACGCTTTCCACATTTCTGGCTATGAGCAGGCGATTGATCATGCCAGCCATACCCTCAATCAACTATATCGAGAAACCAGCGGTGGACAGCTATTAACCCCAGCCATCATCAATGCACTCATGCACCAATACACTTCTCAGGAGGCTAAACCCACATTGAATTCATATACCCCCATCAGTGCGCACCATAAAACGATTAAAGCACGCAATAAACATCAGCAAGATTATATTGATGCTATCCACCATCACGATATTAATTTTGCCATAGGACCTGCGGGTACCGGTAAAACTTATCTTGCGGTCGCTTGTGCCGTCGAGGCGCTGGAAAAAGGCCAAGTCGAGCGCTTAATCTTTGTGCGCCCAGCGGTTGAAGCGGGAGAAAAGTTAGGATTCCTCCCGGGTGATTTAGCCGAAAAGTTACTGCCTTATTTACGTCCACTCTACGATGCCTTGTATGAATTTCTCGGCTTTGAACAAGCGAAAAAATTAATTGCGCGTGATACCATTGAAATTGCACCGTTGGCCTTCATGCGCGGGCGTACTTTGAGCAATGCATTTATTATTCTCGATGAAGCACAAAACACAACGATATTACAAATGAAAATGTTTTTGACTCGTATCGGTTATGGTTCTACTGCCGTGATCACCGGCGATGACACCCAAACTGATTTACCGATAGGCACCCCCTCTGGTTTGAACCATGCGACAGCCATCATAAAGGATATCAACAACATCGGCATAACGCATTTTGAGGCGCGTGACGCTGTTCGCCACCCACTCGTCAGTCGTATTATTGAAGCTTATGAAAAAACACAGCATGATAAGGAAACCCGCTAAGCCATGACCAACATAGATTTACAAATTGCCTCGAAACATTCAGCCATTCCCAATCATAAGCAATTTCAGCAATGGGCCAATGAAGCTTTATCTCATCATGATGATGATTGTGAGGTTTGTATTCGTATTGTCAATAAAGCTGAAAGTCAGAAATTGAATGCACGCTACCGTCACATTGATAAAGCGACGAACATCCTATCTTTCCCTTATGAATTCCCAGAAGTCGTACAATTAGAAAAGCCATTACTAGGTGATTTAGTCATTTGCGCACCGATCATTGCCCAAGAAGCGCAAGTGCAACAAAAACCCATTGAAGCGCATTGGGCACATATGACACTCCACGGCATATTACATTTACTTGGGTTTGATCACCAGAATGAAGCCCAAGCAAATATTATGGAACATCAAGAAATTCGCTTACTGCAAAAGCTTAATTTCGCTAACCCTTATGAGGAAAAATAGCACCATGGAAGCCAAAGTACATGCAAACACACAACAGCACAGTTGGTTATCACGGATAAAGCAAGCCTTTTCGCCACCACCAAAAAATAAAAAACAACTAAGTAAAATATTAGTTCAGGCTGAACAAGATAACTTATTGACTGTAGACACCCTCGGCATGGTCGAATCCGTACTGCAATTTGCAGAAATGCAAGTGCGCGATATTATGGTCCCACGTAACCAAATGGTAAAAGTTGAAGAAGATCAGCCCTTGCAGGAATTATTAAAAATAGCTATTGATTCGGGCCACTCTCGATTTCCAGCGATCGATGAAAGTGGCAATGAAGTCATCGGTATTCTGCATGCTAAAGATTTACTGCAATATAAAATCGATAAACAGGGGAAATTTGATCTCACCAATATACTGCGTCCTGCTGTGGTTGTCCCTGAAAGTAAACATCTCGATGTGTTACTGAAAGAATTTCGTACGAACCGTAACCATATGGCGATTGTCATTGACGAATACGGCAGCATCGCCGGCTTTGTCACGATTGAAGATATACTGGAACAAATTGTTGGCGATATTGAAGACGAATTCGATATCGATGAAGATGCTTTTATTAAAAAACACTCAGAAAAACGCTACATTATCAAAGCACATATGCCACTGGAAGATTTCAATGAATATTTCAACGAGATGTTTGACCTCAA
>JAZGGN010000109.1:0-3206 GCA_036480475.1 Gammaproteobacteria bacterium | reverse complement strand
TGCCAGGCGCACGATGGTTCCAAGGTGCCAAACTTAATTTTGCTGAAAATCTTTTATCACGCCGCGATGATCATATTGCCTTGATCAGTTGTGATGAGCGAGGGCAACGTCGCCAATTTAGTTATGCGCAACTTTATCAGCAAGTGGCACGTTTGGCTGGCGCAATGCAACAATTCAACATTCAACCGGGCGATCATATCGCAGGCTTTATGCCGAATATTGCTGAAACAGTGATAGCAATGTTGGCCAGCGCAAGTTTAGGCGCGGTATGGTCTTCATGCTCGCCGGAATTTGGCATGCAAGGTGTCCTCGATCGTTTCGCACAGATCCAACCCAAACTATTATTTGTGACGGATGGTTATAGCTTTAATGGTAAAATCCATGACACGCTGGAGAAAGCAGCCCAACTCAGTCTACAACTTAAAGGTTTACAGCAGGTGATAGTCGTACCCTTCATTACTTCACAGCCTGACATCAAAGCGATTGCCAAAAGTAGTTTATTTGATGAATTTTTAAGTGCACAAACCACACTGCAATTTACCCAAGTCGATTTCGCCCACCCACTTTACATCATGTATACCTCAGGCACGACGGGTGTACCCAAATGCATTGTCCACAGTGTGGGCGGCACATTAATTCAGCACTTAAAAGAATTGGTATTGCACACGGATCTTAAACCAGAAGATATTATTTTTTATTATACCACCTGTGGTTGGATGATGTGGCACTGGATGATAAGCAGCTTAGCAGTGGGTGCCACCGTTGTCTTATATGAGGGTGCACCGATGCAACCACAAGTGGATAGTTTACTCGACTTAATCGAACAAGAAAAAGTCAATATCTTTGGCACCAGCGCCACTTATATCGGCCAACTCCAAAAAGAAAATATAAAGCCGAACCAAAGTCACCGTCTCGCAGACTTGCATACGATCTTATCAACAGGTTCACCCCTGCATCCAGAAAGTTACGATTATGTCTATCGCAACTTCAAAAAAGATGTGAAACTGTGTTCGATCTCAGGGGGAAGTGATATTATTTCCTGCTTCGCCTTAGGCAATCCGATCTTATCCATATATCGCGGAGAGTTACAATGCGCCGGTTTAGGCATGGATATTGACGTATTTGATGAACAGGGCCAATCATTACGGCAAGCCCGCGGTGAATTGGTGTGTAAAAGTCCCTTCCCTAGCATGCCGCTTTATTTTGCCAATGACCCAGACGGTCAAAAATATCAGCAAGCTTATTTTTCCAAGTACCCGAATATTTGGGCACAGGGGGATTATGCAGAGATAACCAAACACGGTGGCTTAAAAATAGCGGGACGATCGGATGCGGTATTGAATCGTGGCGGCGTGCGGATCGGCACCGCAGAAATTTACCGTCAAGTTGACACGCTGGATGAGGTGATCGCCAGTATTGCAGTTGAACAGCAAAGCCAAGAAAAAACAAGGTTATTGTTATTCGTACAACTGCGACCCGTACTTAAACTCGATCAAGCCTTAGGCACTAAAATTAAAATGCATTTACGTACGGCGGCCAGCCCACGCCACGTCCCGGATGAGATTATTCAAGTATCCGATATCCCACGCACGATCAATGGCAAAATTGCCGAATTAGCAGTACGTAACGCGATTCATGGTTTGCCTGTCAAAAATAAGGCAGCCTTGGTTAATTCAGAATGCTTGCAAGAATTTTCAGCTTACGCTACCCAGTCGCCATCAACCAAACATTCTTTATGATCCAATCCATAGGCCGACCTCTATCCGTGATTGAAGCCTAATCTTTGAACAACATTTACTCCAGCGCCTTCTTGCAGCTCGCTTATGTCCTTTCCGGTGCGCCACAAAGAGATTCCGTGATAAAAACTAGCACCAGAAAACATACCACCAGCAACTAGACTAGCACCAGAACCAACAGCTGCAGCACCAGCAGCGCCACCAGCAGCAGCAGCAGCTATTATACCCCCTTCTACAATTACGCTCGTGCCAAAAGTAAGTACAGCTAGCGTGATAGTTAACGCAAGGAAGATCGCGCCAAATATAAGGGCATTTCGTGCTTGAGGTGATAATTTGTTTATGTTTTCGAAAACATTCTTTTTCTTTATTTCCTCAATTCGACCATCATCAAAATCAATCCGGCTTAACATGGGCAAAACCTTAGGATCGAGGTTGCATGCAACCGCAAGGTCTAAATCGTCTGAGCCTAAGATTAGCCACTTTGCAAGTGCATCTTTCTGACCTTCCTCATCACCCCCCTCCTGATGGAGCTCTGGTATTGCAAGAGCTACTACTGCATCTAATTGTCTTGTTTGTAATCGTTGTATAGCTGCGTGAAGGTTATCATACGTTAGTTGTTCTGCTTTTATTTGTTTCTGTTTTTCATCACCCGAGGCATCACCCGAGGCATCACCCGAGGCAACACCCGAGGCAACAGCAACACTCGAGGCATCATCCTTAGCCTCTTCTAGTAGTGCTCCTCTTAGCTCAGCTATCGATGATGCAAAGTTTATACGTGGTCCAGCTGCCATCTCCTACTCCTTATATTTTAATATCACTACTTTACTAAACGCTACGCTCAGCAAAGTTGATAAAATTGGTAAAATTGATAATAAATAAACTGAAGTTCCGTCACTAAAACAACTGGGAGAGGCTTGATACTTTGAATTTTAGAATTTTTTCACGCTTTTCCCCCACAACATAGGGATGTGGGTTATCTCAACTGAATCGCAGTGAGTAAAATCCTAGCTTTCATTATCTTAAAGCCCGCTCGCAAAACTGTCATTACGGAAGTTAGCTTAATCCCTTTATATCTTTGGCCAACAAAAAGCACTTCTGCCAAAGAAGTGCTTAGTCTATTAAGGATTAAATCGAAAAGCAAGCAGTTTCGGCATTTAATTTAAATCCCAATAAGATAGGCAATTTGTGCACTCATAGTCTGAAATTCTATGCTAGTTTTAGAAGTGTAACTATTCGCCAAAATTTGCTAACTGCTCGCTCCCTGTCGTCCTTCTTTATCTGAATAGGGAGACTTCCACCAGGGTAACTTAGCTATTCTACTCACCTTCCTAGTACCATTTCAATTTAATTATGACCGCTTAGGAGCTTCATAAGCTCAATTCAATTGTGTGAGGTGAAACACAGATCCGTCATACTGCGGCTTGACCGCAGTATCCAGTATGGGCGTTGAAGCTTGCTCATATCTTTTGA
>JAZGGN010000108.1:0-3235 GCA_036480475.1 Gammaproteobacteria bacterium | reverse complement strand
GTGATTGCCTTTTGGATAGATAAGGTAAGGTAATATTATCGATAACATTACCTTACCTTATCTATCCAGGGTCTTGTCCAATCGCCTGTAAGTTGGTGAGTTTGTCTTGCGCTGAGGTGAGAGTGTGAATGCTAAGCATGGGGGAGGCATTATCCTATAAAAAGTAGTTGATCTCGTAGTGAGGCTAATTAAGATGCTGAAGATCTCCAAACAGTACTGGATTTATAAATTTTTTTTGTGTTTGCGATTAGAGCAGTACTCACTCGCATGATAACCGAGAGAAAACATAAAAATCCTTAAGATCTAGTGTGTTAATCGGTTGCAGTAGAAGCTAGTTATTTTTTTAGGTTAAATATAATAATACGTTGAAGGTATCGTAGGTAATATTTTGGGCAGTTCAGTGTGTGCAAGAAGGAAAAAATCCTTGGAAATTCTCGCAAAATTTATAAGTAAGTCTATTAGTAAGCACTGAAATAAACTTATTTCCGAAACACAGCGCTCATATGGGCTGCCATCTTGTTAGCATGACGGCGTCTACTAGGGAAATGATGAGAAAAGAATTTTCCTGGGACCAAAATCGCTGTGTTGCTAGTAGTTTCCTTGTTAATTCTCCGTTCTTTCCACGTAGATAATTGCCCGTACTGATAAGAGAAAAATCCCTTAACTGTATTTTTGTGCCAATGATCTCTACAACGTTCTAGCACAATGCTATCGTCGTCAAGCTCTTTTTGTAAATACGATATCATGCTCGTGTTAATATGATTACAAAAAGACATTATAAATGAATCAATAGTTATCGTATCATCAAAGGTGAAGGCCATTATCAAATTTATTACATCTGGTCCTATCGAAGTATATTCGTCATTCAATTCCTCCCGGATACATGATTCCACATCTTGCTCGATGATGCTACTAAGTTGTTCTGCACATATTATTTCCTGTAACACCTTATTACGTTTGAGGCTGATTCCTATTGTTTGTATTGCTGCTGTTTCTATCTTGCTAGGATGAGCGGAAGGGTGAGGTAATTTAACTGATGTCAGTGAGAAATTTTTTCTTAGCATACGATCTATCGCACAAAATATAATATCAGACCTATTACTGCTATCAGAGTAGCCTCTTCCGTAATCAAGACGGCATGTGCTAATGTCTAAAGTTCTTAACGTGCTGTCTTTTCCTAGACTGTTAATAAGAGACTCAAGGGGAATGAAACCTTCGAGTATTAGCTCCCTTTTTGTGCAGTCATCTTTTAGAACTGAACAAAGTAGTGAAAACAGGGGGCGAATTCCTCCATAACCTAAAAGTGGAGGAAATAAATAGACTGTATTATCAGAGTTCATTACAACCGCATAATTTTTTCCCTCGATTTTATAAGTTATAAATCTTCTATTGTCCAATATCCTTAGATCTTCAACATTCTCAGAGCCTGCTAGTTCAGGTGACACTTGTTTTAAGCGTAGGTCGACTCTCACATTTTCGTCTTCCATTAACTTAAAAAATACGCCCATTATGAATTCTTTGTACACGTTTTCTATGAAATAATCGTCATCCTTGTAATCACTGTTGAACCCATTATACCGAGCGAATATATCAATACCAACGTCGAGTTGTTTAATTTTCTCCCAAAGCGGCCTTCCCATGAGTTTGACCACGTGATCGCTGAGGTCTTGATCACTTTTGAATTCTCCAAAAGAGAAGAAATTGCCTAGTTTTTCATTCATTAAGTAAACCCCTTAAGAGTAAATAAATATGAGCATATTCTACCACAAACTAATTGACAATTAAATGATTACCTTGGCAACACTTTGATGTTAGATAGAAAAATTATTCATGGCAATGAAAAAATAAAGATGCCAATTATTCTTTTAATCTGCATCTCGCATATTTGTCTTCATGAACGCACTAGACTTACTGGCAAAAAGTGTGCTTAATCGATTCACTGTTTTATCCGGTGTCGTTTGCGCCAATTCTGCCTGAGACTTAGCCACAAAAGCAGACTGTCCAACCCTATCCTTCACCCAGGGGATCGTCACCTTCGCTATCGGCCAATGACTTTTCAGCATCAAATAGCCCTGCAAATCTTTAAGCTGTCTGATCTCACTGCTTAAGACCAATGGCAGTGTACGGCGTTGTTTAGAAAGACTCACGCCGTCACGATGCTCACTGGCGCCATAACTCATGCCCTCACTCACTTCTTCCACTTCCATCTCACCCAATTGCGCACTGACCCATTGATTGATGTCACCGGTAGCGCGTAGAAACAATTGCGTATTACACAAAGAGGCTAAGGTGCTGGCTTGCTGTGAACCATAAATTTCCTGTAACTGACGATAATTTTGCATCCCGACAATAAAAGCACCGCCGAACTTACGTCCTTCAGCCAGCGTTGGCATCAAATGCGGTAAGCGTTGCAATGAGGGTAGTTCATCTAACACTAACCATAAGCTTTGACGCTGATAAGGTGTAAGACTTAACAAGGTATAAAACACGATATTTAAAAACGCCGAAATCAATGGCCGCAAAGCGGCATGTTGATTTTGGCGACTGCTTAAAAATAACCAACTGTCCCGCTTGTCTTGCTGCACCCATTGGCGAATGGAAAAGGGATGTGGTGTCTCTTGTACATACTTTAAGGCATGTAAATGCGTCGCCAATACACTTTTGATATTCAAGGTGGTTTTAGCCACGGTATCAGATACCATACTTTCTGCAGCAGTGCCTTTGAGTAAATCTTGCAATGTGTCTGAATCACTGCTGAATAAATGTTGCAGTAATAACCCCATTGAGCGTTTGGGATTATTCGCTAACGCCTCAGCACTGTTGGCAAATAAGGTGCGAGCGGCATTATTCCAAAACGGATCGCTGTTAACACCAGGCGTGGTCGGAATAAAAGCTTCAGCCAATGCCTCATAATCCGCACTGTGCTGACATTCACCCCACAGCGACCAAGGGCTACTGCGAGCATCTAAGGGGTTGAGTAAAATATCTTGTCCTGGTCTGAAGAAATTAGCCAACAATTCACCACCCTTATCATAGACCACTGCCTGTTGCCCACGTTCACGGATGGTGTGTAGCATGCGCTTGATACATTGGCTTTTACCACTCCCCGTGGTGCCATGAATAAAAAAATGCTGATGCTCATCATCTTTTGGTACCGGCACCTGACCCAATGTAAAACTTGTTTTAAGACCGGATTTTTTGACTTGCCGTGCCAGTGTTTTTGCTGAGACTAAAC
>JAZGGN010000107.1:0-10579 GCA_036480475.1 Gammaproteobacteria bacterium | reverse complement strand
TCACTTTGGCGTTCGATACACGTATGAATGCAAATGATGATATGGTGACCTATGTCAATGCTGAGGGTCATGTTAATATACAGACATTGCCTCATGTTAATCTTGCTTTGTTAGACTATGTGAGTGGTGAAACGGCGTATAGCGCTGAGTTAGAAGTAATACATGCGCAAGATAAGTTAAGCCAACTTTCAGTTACATCTGATTTGACAGGTCTTGAAATAGATTTACCCGAACCACTTGGCAAATCTGCGCAACAGGATTTGGCGTTCACTTTACATACTGATTTTGCCCAAGGTCAAGATTTATTTATCCAGCTGGCCTATGATGATATTATCAGTGCTAATTTAGCCTTTGCCAATGTTTATTCAGATTATTATTTACAGCGTGGGGAGATTCGCTTTGGTAGTCGGCAGGCATTACTGCCGAATCAACCTGAATTTTTTGTCATTGGCAATACGCCTTATCTTTCTTTAACACAATGGATCCCTTATTTGCAGTTGGGCACGCAATTGGAAACTGGGTCATTATTTAATCTATTAGATTATGCAGATGTGCAGATAGAACAAGCTGATCTTGTTGGCCAAGTGTTTGAGGATCTACAGGTTAAATTTTCCCCACAAGAAGGTAACTGGGTGATTGATTTAAATAATGAGCGATTTGATGCAATAATTGAAATCCCAAATGATTTAGAGCAAGCAATTAAGGCACGATTTTCTGATCTATACTTAGTGAAAAATGAGTCCGAGGCAAACGAGCGTAAAGAACAGGATTGGTCGAATTTTCATCCGAAGTATATTCCGCCATTAGACATTGATATCAATCACTTGTATTATGGAGAGAATTTGATTGGTGAGTTAATAATGAAATCATCGCCATCAGAGGACGGCTTGATTTTTCAAGAACTGACTTTGCATTCTGAGAACTTTAGTGTGACCACCTCAGGGAGATGGCTTAATATTGATGGTGAAGCGCAAACGATGCTTCAAGGTCAAATTATAGTGGAAGATGTCGCTGATATATTGGGCGCTTGGGATATGGCGTCAGATATCACTAGCCGCAAAGGAGAGATATCCTTTGATTTAGCTTGGCCATCTACACCTTATGATTTTTCCTATGAAACGATTGATGGTGAAATTACTTTTGATTTTCGTCGTGGCCGGATCCGTAACTTAAGTGAGGAAACACAGGATAAATTAGGGATAGGCAAATTATTAAATATCTTAAACCTGCAAACTTTACCGCGGCGTTTGACTTTAGATTTTAGTGATTTGACTAAAAAGGGATATAGTTATGATGTTTTTGCTGGCCACTTAAACTTACGAAGTGGTGATGTTGAAGTTGTCGGTGCTTATTTTAATGGCCCGGTGGCTTACCTCAGAATTAATGGTGATATTGATTTGGTCAACAACTACGTCGATTTGATTGTCAGTGTGTCGCCACGACTCACGGCAAGTTTACCGATTATTGCGACCATTGTTGGTGGCCCAGTTGTGGGTGCGGCAACTTGGGTAGCAGAAAAAGTAGTTACTATGGGGCTGCGGGCAAAATCTATGCTGGCTTACGAAGTTAAAGGGTCGTGGGATGATATGCAAATTGAAAGAATATCGCCGAGCCAGATTAATTAGGAATATATGATGAGTAATTTAATCAAAACAGCACAGCATGTTTTATTACAACCAGCAGATCTGACTGAAGGTCAACTACAAAAAATATTATCAGGGATATTGGGTAGCAGCATTGATAATGCGGATATCTATATGCAAAACACTTACTATGAGTCTTGGGTATTAGAGGATAGTCAGGTAAAAACTGCCAGTTATAATATTGAGCGTGGTGCGGGTGTTCGTGTCGTCTCTGGTGAAAAAACTGGGCTGGCTTATTCTGACGATATTATTTTACCTGCGTTGACTGAAGCGGCACAGGCGGCAAAAAGCATCAGTGCCAGCGGATCTAGCAAATCAATTAAGACTTGGCAAACAGCATTACCACAACCACTCTATTCCGATGTCAATCCATTGCACAGCTTAGATCAAAAACAAAAAATCGCGCTATTAGAATCGATTGATAAAGAAGCGCGCCGTATCGATCCGCGCGTATGTTTTGTCAATGCTAGTTTGTCTGGTGTTCATGAAGTCGTATTACTGGTCAATAGTGAGGGTCAATTGAGTGCTGATGTAAGGCCTTTGGTGACGGTAAGAGTTAATGTTTTAGTTGAACAAGATGGCAAACGTGGTTCCGCAACCGCAGGTGGTGGGGGCCGTGTTGATTATCAATATTTTTTAAATGAGGATACAGCACTTGGATATGCGCGTGAAGCTGTACGTCAGGCTATACTTGATTTAACGGCTGATCCAGCGCCAGCGGGTACGATGCCTGTAGTTTTAGGACCGGGTTGGCCAGGTGTTTTATTGCACGAAGCGGTTGGACATGGCTTGGAAGGTGACTTTAATCGCAAGGGTCTTTCTGCTTTTAGTGGTCGTATTGGTGAGCGTGTTGCTGCGCCGGGAGTCACCGTCGTGGATAATGGCACCTTAGCTAATCGACGTGGATCGTTAACCATTGACGATGAAGGTACGCCGACACAAAATACCATGCTGATTGAAGATGGTATTTTGAAAAATTATATGCAGGATAAACTCAATGCGCGCTTAATGGGGATGCAACCGACGGGGAATTGTCGACGTGAGTCTTATGCTCATATGCCCATACCACGAATGACCAATACTTATATGTTAGCTGGAAAATATGATCCGGCGGAAGTTATCGCTTCGGTTGAGAAAGGTTTATATGCCGCTAACTTCTCTGGTGGGCAAGTCGATATTACTTCTGGTAAGTTTGTATTTACGACTAGTGAAGCTTACTTAATTGAAAATGGAAAAATAACACGGCCAGTCAAGGGTGCGACATTGATTGGGAATGGTCCAGATGTATTAACTAAAGTATCAATGATCGGTAATGATTTACAATTAGATGAAGGCATTGGTACCTGCGGTAAAGACGGCCAATCTGTTCCTGTTGGTGTTGGCGTGCCAACATTGAAGATAGATAGCTTAACCGTGGGTGGTACGGCAGAGTAACGACACACCCTAGTTTGGCATGACGATGAGTGCATCTGTAATCGGTGAATAACCACTAATATTTAACTTAAAGTTACCAATGCTGGCATATAATTGCCTTGAGCCACCCCCATCAAGGTTTAGGGCATTGACGCACCCCAGTCCACCTTGGCTTTCTGGGGGCTGAATGAGCTTAGCAAATTCAGTTGTACTCATCGGAGCATGTCCGGTGACCAATAGAATGAGTTGCTTATCATTTTGCGGGATGCACAGTGCGCTGCGTTCGGCAATCCCAGACTTTAGTGAAGGGATTTGTCCATCAATAATGAGCCGTGGACCTGCCTGAATGGCAGTTTCGATATTTTGCGTATTCTTATATTGCGATATAGGAATAATTTTCGCTTGTTGCTTGTTTAAATAAAAAATTCCCCACCAACTCGTGTTTTGCAAACGAGACTTGATCTCGCCATTTTGAATGCGTAACCCGATGGGTGCTTTTTCATTTGCATCGTTGGTAAAAAATCCCCCGTTAATGGCAAGTAAGGCTCCCTGTTCTTTGGCGATGTCTTCCACATTGCTTGCATGGTCTTCGGGGAAAGCAAGATCAAGTTGGTATTCTTGCAAATCTATTTTAAAAGCGTGGATCTGTGCTTGCTGGTGTTCTTGATTAGGGGGTATCTTTGCGTAACTTAAGCCGCGTGCGAGTATTTGCCACTGGGTCGGTGTCTGTGCCAGTGCCAGTGCTTGTATAGATAAAACAAAAAAGGTGGTAAAAAATAGCCAACGAAACATGATTTTAGTATACTTGATTGAGCGATCCTAATATTCAACCTAGATAAAGACAATTGACAGTGAGACAGTCCCTATAACCTCAGTTTGAGGTAAGCGGTTCAAACAGAGTCGTTTATATAAGACTTTAGTTTACAAGCCAGCATAACATGAAAAACGCAAATAGTAATCTTCTAACCCCTGCCGATCAAAAAAAATGGCAAGCATTAGCACAAGATGTTTTACAACAGGCAAAAAATCAAGGGGCGACTGCGGCAGCCGTGTCGGTTGATATTGGCACGGGCTTGTCAGCTTCCGTGCGTATGGGTGAAGTTGACACGGTTGCTTTTAATCGTGATAAAGGCTTATCGCTTACTGTTTACATGGGGCACCGTAGAGGGTCAGCAAGCACGTCTGATTTGGAAGCTAAAGCGATCGAAGATGTACTGTTGGCCGCGTGTGGTATTGCTAATATCAGCGCTGAAGATAAATGCTTTGGTTTAGCTGAAGCTGATTTAATGGCACGTGATTATGCTGATTTAGAGCTATATCATCCGTGGGATCTAGCCCCTGAGAATGCGATAAAATTAGCACGCGAATGTGAAGCCATTGCACTGACCGAACCGCAGATTAATAACTCTGAAGGTGCACATGTGTCTTCTTACGGTGGTTTCCATGTTTATGCCAATACACATGGATTTGTCGGCGAGCGGATGTCTTCACGTCATAATATTGATTTGATTTTGCTGACCGGCAAAGGGGATCAAATGCAGCGTGATTACTACTATACGACGGCACGCGATCGTGCTGATTTAGAGTCAATCAATCAAGTTGCGGCTAAAGCAACGGAGCGTACACTTGCACGCGTAGGCGCACGTCGTTTGAGTACTCGCAAAGCTGCGGTGATCTATGCGGCTGATGTGGCTAAGAGTTTGTTTTCTCATTTCCTTTCTGCAATCAGTGGCGGTAATCTATATCGTCGTTCTTCTTTTTTATTGGATCACCTCAACAAACAAATTTTCCCCGAGTTTATGCATATTCATGAGCAACCCCATTTATTAAAAGGCTTAGCCAGTGCTGCCTTTGATGCTGAAGGCGTAAAAACACAGGCCAAAGACTTCATTAAAGCGGGTTGCTTATGCAGTTATGCCTTAGGATCTTATTCGGCACGGCGTTTAGGCTTGCAAACGACTGCTAATGCAGGGGGTGTTTATAATTTAATGGTTGAACCAAAGGATATGACACGAGCCGCGTTGTTAAAAAAAATGAATACAGGCTTGCTTGTGACTGAATTAATCGGTCAGGGCATTGATATTGTCAATGGTGACTACTCTCGTGGGGCCGCTGGATTCTGGGTGGAAAATGGAGAGATCCAATATCCGGTACATGAAATCACGATTGCTGGTAATTTACGTGATATATTTATGGGCATACAAGCCATAGCCAATGATATCGATACCCGTAGTAGTATTCAAACAGGTTCCGTTTTGATTGATACTATGATGATTGCTGGTGAGTGAAGCTTGACACTCTTGGCCGTAGTCCGTTTATTTTTTGCGCGCCATTGCTTACATATCTCGAGTATACTGCGCTTGGGCACTCAAAAATTAATGGGTTACGTTTCAATCTAGCGAATTGACGACATGCCTAGAAGGCGGGTGCCATGGGGCTTGAAAGGATCTCAAGTTTTTTCGCGATAGATAATACGACCTTTGCTAAGATCATAAGGGGTTAACTCAACACGCACCGCGTCGCCGGTAAGGATGCGGATATAGTGTTTGCGGATTTTGCCTGAAATGTGCGCCGTAACAATGTGACCGTTTTCCAACTTTACTCTGAACATGGTATTGGGCAGGGTGTCGATAACAACACCACTCATTTCAATATGTTCTTCTTTTGCCATAAATTTCTCTCGCCTTAAATTACCTGTACAGATTTACTTCGTGAATAGATACAATTGCAATAGCTACCAACAAGGTGAGTAGTTACCAATTGCAGAAGTATAGTGGCTTAAATGGCATTGTCAAATAGTTATCACCCGAGTGACAATAATACTTTACTATGTAGATAGAGAGATCAGTCAAAATAGTCTTTTTCTTTTTCTTCTTGGAATGTTTTAGCTGTGACAGACAAAGTTGCTGTTGGTCGCAAAAGTAAACGTGCAATCGCAATGGGCTCGTCAGTTTCTGCACAGATCCCATAGGTATTCTCGTCGATTTGTCTCAAAGAATAGATAATTTTATTCAAAAGCTTGGATTCGCGATCAATAATGCGTAATTTAATTGCACGAATTTCTTCTAAAGTTGCTTGATCATTTTCGTCAGATTCAGGCTCTTCTTTAGCCAATTCGGCTTTAACTTCTTCAATGTGTATCAGTGTTTCTTGCTGTAGCAAGTTGATTAAATCCCGAAAGTATCCACGGGATTCTTCACTCATGTAACCATTTTTTTTCATAAATGTTTCTTCTTTTTTCGCGCTTTTTTCAATTTTAGCGCGGCTTTCTTGCGCTTTTTGGCGTAATTCTTCTAAGATCATATCATCTATGACATTTTGTTTGTTATGGCTATCAGCTGACGTACCAGGATTGTTTAGCATGGATCCCCCGGCTTTTGACTCAGACATATTTTTCTCCTGATGCTAACGATGTATGTAATATTTTATTGTAGCAGTTTTACTGTAAATTACACCTGTGAGCTGGGGCGTGCCGTCAATTCTACTATCGTCTCAATCTAGCGAATTGATGACATGCCCTAATGACCACAGGCCTTAGATTAAATATTGCTTTCTTTTGGGTCATTTATTGACAAGGCAATCGTGCACTCATCAATTTTTACGCATTTTCTGCTATCAATCTCTAACGGCATGATAGCCAGTACTTGTGTACCACCCTTTGGATCAACCGACGATCTAACAATATAACCCATTGTTTTATCTTGTAAATCCTTGATAGTAACACCTGGGACAATCATTTGGTCTGTCTCCAAGTGCAGGCGGATCATACGTTGTTTTAATCGCCCCCGATAGTGCATACGTGCAATAATTTCTTGTCCTAAGTAACATCCCTTATCAAAGTTAAGCGCACCCAGTTGATTTAAATTAAGATTATGAGGTAGAAATTTTTCCTGTGTTTGTGGGTGAATGCTTGGGATCCCAGCCATAATATCAAGCAGCTCCCACCCTGGGTAAGCAATAATGCTAAGATTAGTGGCTAATTTTTGCCAGTGTTTCACTATGGACGCACTATTACCAAATAGAAGAAATCGTGTCACATGTCCAGGCACACGAGTAATAAAGCAATCATTGTCGAGGTAAGTCTCATTGAGTTTTTGTGGTAAGCAGGTAAAACAGTCGGCTAGAATTGATTCAATACCCATCCCAGACAAGCCAATACTGATCATTTGATCACTGTAATCCTCTAGGGTAACTTTAGAAAAAACAGCGTATTGTTGTAGTTTTGCCAGCGTCACTGAAATAATATCGCGCTGAATATGCAAATAGTGGTCATCGTTATGCTTAAATACACGGAACAATGCGATGACACGACCTTGTTGATTGCAATAAGTACCAAGCAGGGTGCTGGTGGCTGTCAATTGTTTAATATCACAGCTAAGCTGTCCTTGCAGGAAGTCTGCTGCGTTTTGACCAGAGACTTTAATCATACCCAGGGGGGTAAGTTCAGCTAAGGTACACTGTGTCATCGCTTGCGTGAGTTCTTGTGTATTGTTGGAAAAGTAATTGGCATGGTTGGCTTGTTGGTGTAATCCCTGCTGTTGTAAAAATTCATTCCAGACTGACATGACTATTTTGCTCTTTTTTAGGATAATACTTAGGTTTTCCCCTAAGTATTATCCTAGAAAAATCGGTCAGTATCTACTGTGACTGCTTAATGGGCTGAATCTTAGGGATTTTTTAGAACAAGAGGCGAATATGAGTCAACAAAATATCAATCGCGCTAAGATCCGTTGGCGTTGTTACCGTGGCATGCGAGAGCTTGATTTAATCTTGATACAGTTTTTTGAGCAACATTTTGATGAGCTCACACACAGTGAGCAGCAAGCATTTGCTTATTTACTAGAACAAAATGACCCCGATTTACTTGCGTGGTTGCTACAGCAAAGTCAGCCACAGGATGAGGCTTTAAAACAAATTGTCAAACGCATTACCACTTAAGATTGAATTAAAGCCGTCCTGTATTTTGCTTATATTGCTGTCATTTCTACATTTTGGCGCGGTAATTAGCTTGTGGGTGAGTGCCATCCCTTTATGGCTAAAATTAATTTTGTTATTTTTATGCGCAATCAGTCTATATTATTTTCTTGGTCGGCATGTGTTTTATTATTTTGATCGTTCTATTTATAAATTAGCAAAGCAAGCAGATGGTTGTTGGTTATTGCACCAGCGTCATGGTAATTGTGTGAAAGCGCAATTATTAAGTAACAGCTTAATTAGTCCGGCACTGTGTATCGTTAATTTTAAAACCTTAGATCATGCTCGTTCTTTTTCTGTACTTATGTTTGCGGATAGTTTTAAAAAGGGCAGCCTACGCCAGCTATTGGTTTTACTGCGCTTTCCAGGATAATAGATTAATATATCTCCAATAGTGTTAATAATAACTCAGAAGTGTTTTTCAGCTTGCTATACTTTGTAGTAGGGCAAGTCTTTGGTCTTTTTCTAGGTTTAAGTTGAGTGAAGATGGTAACGGACGCAACAGACAAGGAATTAATTCATTTATATTTGCAAGGTGAGCACAGTGCTTTTGATGCGCTTATGCTGAGGCATCAACCCCGTGTAAAACATCTTGTCAGCTGCCATGTTCAAGATCCCAACTTGATTAGTGATATTACTCAAGACGTATTTGTTCAAGTTTTACGTTATTTGGCGCAATTTCATGGCAATAGCGGTTTTTATACCTGGGTCTATCGTATAACAATTAATATAATTAACAACCACTTAAAAAAGCGCAGCACTGAAGTTTTACATATGGATTACTCATTTGCTGAATCGCACCTTGATCAAACACAACTACACAATGATATTGGTCCTGAGCAAATAACGATTTATACCGAATTAATACATGGCTTAACTGGGGTTTTAAACCATATGCCAACGGATCTGAGCCTGACTATTTTATTACGTAGTGTGACTGGTTTAAATTACACAGATATTGCTGCAATCATGGATTGTCCTATTGGCACCGTGAGATCACGACTCTTCCACGCACGCGCGATGATTCTAGCAGTGGTTAGGGTGGCAATATAACACCGTCGTAGTAATACCAGCGGTCATTACACAAGTGAAACTCACTTTTTTCATGTTGATGCTGAGTATGTCCTTGACTGCGAAATCTGGCGATGAATTCAACATAAGCGATTTCACCCTTAGTTTGACTAGAGAGTATGTTTAAATTCAGCCATTGATTTTCTATTGCCCATTCTTTAGCACGACTGCTATCAAAACGTTCACTAGCAGGGCCTATCATTGTTTGCTCGATATAGTCTATCCTCGCTTTACTGTAAGCGACATAGCGTGAGCGCATTAATGCTTCAGCTGTGGCTGGTATTGCCTCGCCATTAAGAAAGGGGACGCAGCATTTTGCGGCAAGTTTGCTTGAGCCACATGAGCACAGAGAAGTGTCGGTATCGATGGTGTTATTTTGTTTAGACATTATCTTCCCCATTGTTATTTACCATCATAATCGAGTTATAGCGGAATTAATTTTTTTCTGCTACCGTGACTTTTACGGCGTCCTCAAGATCCGCTACAATAGCTGGATGGTATCATCTAACGCTTTCTTACTAAAAAGATTTTTCTCGTGTTAACGATAAAACATATTCGTAATTTTTCCATTATCGCGCATATTGATCATGGCAAATCAACACTCGCTGATCGTTTTATTCAGCATTGTGGGGGCTTGAGTGAGCGTGAAATGGCCGCACAAGTGCTCGACTCTATGGACATAGAGCGTGAGCGTGGCATTACTATTAAAGCACAAAGTGTCTCATTGAACTACAAAGCAAAAAATGGCGAGCATTATCAATTAAATTTTATTGATACACCAGGACATGTTGATTTCAGTTATGAGGTCTCACGTTCTTTGGCGGCTTGCGAAGGAGCTTTATTACTGGTTGACGCCGCCCAAGGCGTAGAAGCACAAACCATGGCTGTTTGTTATATGGCCATTGAGCAAGATATAGAAATTTTACCCGTACTCAATAAAATAGATTTACCACAAGCTGATCCTGAGCGTGTTTGTACAGAAATTGAAGAAATCATCGGCATTGAAGCACAAAACGCGGCTCGTGTGAGCGCAAAATCTGGTGAGGGCGTGGCTGAGTTATTGGAAGCGATCGTAGAAAATATCCCAGCGCCACCAGGGGATCCAAATGCTTCACTACAAGCTTTGATCATCGATTCATGGTTTGATAATTACTTGGGAGTTGTTTCATTAGTACGCATTAGGCAAGGCGTGTTGAAAGCCGGAGAAAAAATGCAAGTGATGTCCAGTGGCGAATCTTACATTGTCGATAAAGTTGGCATTTTCACGCCAAAACTAAAAGATTTACCACAGTTAAGTGCTGGCGAAGTCGGGTATGTGGTCGCTGGCATTAAAAATATTCATGGCGCCCCCGTCGGCGACACACTCACCCATGCAGTGAATCCTGTGGACCATGCTTTACCTGGCTTCCAACATGTACAACCACAAGTTTATGCGGGATTATTTCCGACAAGTTCTGATGATTATCCTGCCTTTCGTG
>JAZGGN010000106.1:0-7112 GCA_036480475.1 Gammaproteobacteria bacterium | reverse complement strand
TGAAGCCTATGCTAAGCTTGCTAATCTTGCGACAAAAGCAGGGGTTGAAGGGGAAGATTTTAAAATTCATGCGCCTTTATTGCATTTAGATAAAGCAGAAATTATTCGTGAAGGTTTGCGTTATGATATCGATTATAGCTTAACTTTTTCTTGTTATGATAAAGACAGTGAAGGCAAAGCTTGCGGTGTTTGTGAAAGTTGTCAATACCGTGCCGAGGGTTTTAAACAAGCGGAGGTGGTTGATCCGACCGTGTATCGGGACTGAATACTACGGGATTAATGCGACAGCGCGCAGTGGGCTGCCAGAGCCGCCTTTGATCTTCATGGGTAGGGCAATCACGGTTGTACCGGTTGCCGACAGTTGATCCAGGTTGGTCAGATTCTCGAAGGCAGGCACATTTGCCGCCATTGTGATCTGGTGAACCATAAAGTCTTTGGATTGGCCGATGTCGATCGACGCGGTATCTACCCCAAGTGCGCTGACATTGCGCTTGCTAATAAGAAAACGCGCAGCTTCGGGCCCGTAGCTCGGAAAGTGAAACTTGGATACATCGTCCAGCTTGTCGTCTCCCATATAACGTTTAGCATCAGGCCAGAAGTGACTCCAGCCGGTGTAGAGTAGGATGATGGAGTTAGGTGCAATCTTGCCATGCAATTCCTCGAAGGCTTCCACGTCTTTTATAGTAAGCTGATAATCGGGGTTATACTCAGTTTTGGCGGACACATCGAGTACCACCGCAGGTCCCATCAGTTTAGTCAGCGGGATCTGCTCGACCGCGTGTTTTCCTTCAGCGAAATGGATGGGTGCGTCCAAGTGAGTACCTCCATGCTCTGGCATACAGAAGGTGTTTGCAGCGTAAAAGTAGCCGGCTTCAGTTTGGCCATATGAGATTTGCTCGAGTTCAAAACGTGATGCAGAGGTTGGCCAGTACAGAGTTTCTTCGTCAAAGGCGTGTGTCAGATCAATGATCTCGTAACGATCGAGATTGAGCGCTTTATTGTGTACCGGTAGTCTGGGAATATACCTGATTACTCCAACCCATATTATTAGCCCGAGAAGACAGCCGATCCCTGCGACCCACATTAGCGTTTTCCCCCAGTCCATGGCTTGCCTCCTGTATGTTTCTTGCAACTGCTTTTTATAGGATTATTCTGACTTATCCTTTTTAGCTTTCTTAGTCGGGTACTTACGTGCTTTAAACTGTGCTACTTTCGTGCCATTATCCCACAGTTCAAGTGTTTTCTTACGAAATTGAAAGCGCTGTGATTTTTCTAATGCTTGCAGCAAAAGCTGTTCTTGTTGCATCACTTTATCGGGACAGGCACGTCGTGTTGAACCCATACCGGTGAAGGTAATGATTTCTTCTTCAACTTGGTAGCTGCCAAAGAAGGCATTACAGCCGCCGTAGCCACGCGCACGTAAATCATCTTTTTCTAGGATGAGGTGTATTTCACGTTGATTGCCAGAAGCTTTAACCGGCTTATTATATAATCTTACTAGTTTCCAATAGGTGTCTTGCAGTGTTGCTATACCTTTACCCTCTGTGCCATCAGCCGTCGACTTAGAGCAGCCCACCATAAGTAGAATTAAGAGGAGGATCATAAGGCTATTTACCCACGTTTCTTATCGAATTATCTTTAAGTTATGTTCGGCCAAAAAATTAGGAACCTTAGAGTGAGTTGCCAATTCTATACTTTTGGCCATATCCCGTTGATTTTCTGTGCCTTTTCTAGGTTAAAAATCAACAGCCACCGTCTTAATCTGGCGAATTGAGGAAATATTTAACGCTTCCTAAGAGGCAAGAAAATAATCCCACCCTTTGCGCCATGAGTTTAACTACTGAGTGTAGGATGAAGGGAAAAGAAGCACAGAATTTCATCAGTCTATAAACAAGCTAGGCAATTACGCATACAGTAGGGTTTCTATGGCTTGTAATGTCTGTTTAATTTGCGGATTAGATTGCGGTATGACGAGGATCGTATCATCACCAGCGATGGTGCCAAGGATTTGACTTTGTTGGCGATGGAAATCAAGCATGCGCGCAATGACAGCAGCAGCACCCGGTGTGGTTTGGATGATAATACTGGTTTCATTACTGCGGATCTCAATGATCATTTGATGTAGCAGGCTGGTTTTATTGGGGGGCGCGGGTTCCCGAGGCAAGCCATAAGCAATGTGTCCTTGCTCATTTTTTGACTTAATCGCCCCCAGCTTGCGTAGCAAACGCGATATTTTAGATTGATTAACCTCATAGCCAAGACCATTCAGGTGTTGGCACAATGCCCTTTGCGTGCTCGTCGTGCCTTGTGACAAGTGCTTACGCAAATAGGTGGTAATTTCTTCTGTCGGTTGTCTGAGTTTATTCATATCTGTTAAAATAGCAAGACCAAATTGACTATATATGCTAATATAGTGTATATTTATGCAATAATACTATAAAATATTAAATAATATGTCAAATACAGATAAAAAAACCAGGGTTACTATCATTGGTGCGCAGGGCTACAGTGGGCGTGAATGAGCGCGTTTATTACTGCAACACCCCCAGGTCGTACTAGAGTGCGTATTCAGTCGTGATGCTGCCTGGCGTTTGAGCGATGACTTGCCAGAGCTGGCCGCTACCAAGGTCAAGACTTGTGTTGTAGCGCAGTTGCAACAATGCTTAGATCAATTTGATGTTGTTTTTTTAGCGACGCCTGTCGAGGTATCCATGCAGCTGGCGCCGAGTTTGTTGGCAGCAAATATTGATGTGATTGATTTAAGTGGTGCGTTTCGTTTATCACAGGCGCAATTTGAACAGTGGTATGAGCAAAAGCACCAGGCTGTGCCTTTACTAACACAAGCGCTTTATGGTTTGTCGCCATGGTGTTTCAATGCAGCGCCAAACATGAATGAACCAGCTCAACTCATTGCGAATCCGGGTTGTTATGCGACCTGTGCTTTAATGGCATTATTGCCTTTATTAAAAGCGCAATTAATTTTGAAGGAACATATTATCATTGATGCTAAATCGGGGGTGTCTGGTGCGGGCAGAAAAGCGTCACAAGCCTTATTGTTTTGTGAAGTAGATAATGATTTTTATCCCTATAAGATTGGGCGCCATCAGCATATGCCAGAAATTGCGCATGCAATCGGGTTATTTTCTAGTGTTAAGGCGGATCCCATGATGGTTACCCACCTATTACCTATAAAGCGTGGGATCTTAGTGAGCATTTATGCACAATTAGCAAAACCATTACAAGGCTTAACGGCGCAGGCATTGCAGACAAAACTGAATAAGGCTTTTAACGATGCTTACCAGAATTATCCTTTGGTTAAATTTGATTATTTACATGACATCAGTCAAGAAAAACGTTTACTGTCGTTGCAGCGTGTGGTGGGTTCTGCCAGAGTGCATATAGCTTATAAGGTGGTGGATGATCAAGTGCTTATTTTTGCTTGTTTAGATAATTTAATGAAAGGGGCTGCCAGCCAAGCGATTGAAAACTTAAATGCTTTATTGGGTTTGCCATTGGTAACTGGCTTGCTTGAGCAAGAGGGTTTGTTATGAGTGAAACTCAGTTACCCAAAGGGTTTTTAGCGGCGGGTGTCAATTGTGGGGTGCGCCAAGCGCGACCAGATTTAGGGATTATTATTTCACAAGATCCGAGTGTGGCGGTCGTGGTGGTCACGCAAAATACGTGTAAAGCGGCGCCGATCCGTTATTGTCAGGAAATATTACCCTGCTCAGATCTGCGTGCTGTCATCACCAACAGCGGTCAAGCCAATGCGGCAACTGGTAAACAAGGGGATACTGATAATGCAACGGTCGTAGCACAGCTTGCCGTAGCATTGGGTTGTCAACCCCATCAGATTGCTATTGCTTCTACTGGGGTTGTCGGTGAGCGCTTGGCACTGGATAAAATTACAAGTGCCATACCGAACTTAGTTGATCAGGCAAGTAAGGATGTGAAAGAATTTTCACAAGCCATTTTGACGACAGACACGGTTATAAAGGTTTGTAGTGAAGAGATTGTGTTGAGTCAAGGCAAAGTCAGATTAACCGGAGTTTGCAAAGGTTCAGGAATGATTCATCCGAATATGGCAACGATGCTGGCCTATTTTATGACGGATGCAAAAGTGGCCCCCGCCATAGCGCAAACTATTTTAACGGAGACGATGGATGAAAGCTTAAATATGGTCAGTATCGACGGTGAAATGTCAACCAATGATTGTGCTTTTCTATTGGCCAATGGCGCCAGTGGCATTGAAATTAAAAGCGATCAAGATTTAGCGAAGTTCAAGCAATCTTTTTTGTGTGTTGCGCAAACCTTAGCAGAGTTATTAGCGCGTGATGGTGAAGGTGCAACGAAGGTTATTGTGGTCACAGTTGCGGGGGTGTCTGATCGTACTTTAGCACGAAAATTAGCGCGCTCACTCACGACGAGTCCACTCATTAAAACAGCAATCCATGGTTGTTCCCCAAATTGGGGACGAATTCTGGTAAGATTGGGGGCTGAAGGTGTGGCTGCTGAAATATTGGATCAATGCAGTCTATCCATTCAAGGGCAGGAAATTTTTAGTCAAGGACAGGAAACTAAGGTAGAGTTACGATCATTAGAAAAGTCGTTGGCTGAAGATACCATCCATATCCATGTTGATCTGCGCAATGGATCTGAAAGCGCGTGTGCCTGGGGTTGTGATTTGTCAGCTGAATATGTGAAGATCAATGCGGAATATTTATCATGAGTAAGATAACAGACATCATTGCCGGATCGCTTAAATATGTCAAAAAATTATCGGGTCAATGCATTTTAATCAAGTTAGGGGGGTCGATCCTGGATGATATGCAATTGGTCAGAAAATTATGCGAAGATTTAAGTCTGGTGAGGGCTGCAGGGATAAAAATTGTTTTAGTGCATGGCGGCAGTAAAGCAATCGATCAAACCTTGCGAGCGCATAATATTTCATGGGCTTATCAACAGGGGCAACGTATCACCACGATTGAAATGGTTAATATTATTGAAATGGTGCTGAGTGGTCATGTCAACAAAATGCTGGTACGTACTTTGAATGCAGTGGGTGTTGCGGCGGTTGGTTTGGCGGGCTGTGATGATAAATTATTACAGGCGCAGCGTTTTGATGATAAATTGGGTGAAGTGGGTAAAATCGAAAAAGTGAATACCACGTTATTACAGAGATTTATGGATACTCAAGATGCACATCAACCAGGGATCATTCCCGTGATAGCCCCCATCGCTGCGGATGCACAAGGGAAGCCGTTGAATGTTAATGCAGACTGGGCCGCCAGCACCATCGCAATTGCTTTAAAGTGCGATAAATTGATCTATTTAACCGATGAAGATGGTGTTTATGACCAAGATAAAAAATTACTGTCTAAATTAGAAGTGAAAGAACTGAAGCATTTAGTCAAGAAGAAAATCGTTGAGGGGGGCATGTTGGTCAAAGTGAAAACCATTTTAGATGCCTTACAACAAGGTTTAAATAATATTCATATTATCAGTGCAAAGAAGGAACATGCCTTGATTACAGAGTTATTTACCGATGAAGGGATCGGCACGATTTGCCGAAGGAATGCCGAATCATGAAACTTAATTCACAACATTTAATTACCGGTACAGAATTAAGCGCCCAGGAAATCGAAGCTGTCTTACAATGTGCCATCGAACTTAAAAAAGATCGATTAAAGTATAAAAGTGTCTTGCAAGATAAGCATTTGGCTTTGATTTTTGAAAAACCTTCACTGCGTACACGCTTTAGTTTCACCATAGCCATGCGTGAACTTGGAGGTGATGTCATTGAAAGTGTGAGTGCCAGCAGGAAATCAGAAACGCCAGAAGATCAAATGCGCGTATTGCAGGGCTATTGTCATGCGGTGATGATAAGAACCCACGACGATGAAATTTTACAGCGTATGCAAACCGTTGCGACTATTCCAATCATCAATGGTTTGACGGAACTTTATCATCCTTGCCAAACCTTAGCGGATCTAGTGACTTTGCAGCAGCGGTTTTCACAGTTAAAAGGTTTAACGATTTGTTATTTGGGAGATGGCAATAATATTTTGCATAGTTTATTACTGATGGCACCACTGGTGGGTGTTAAAGTAAATTATTGTTGTCCCCCAGGGTGTGAACCGGAGGAAAAAATCGTCAGCCAAGCACCCTCTGAAATGATTGCAGCGTTTGCGACACCACAAGCGGCGGTGCGCGATTGTCACGCTGTCTATACTGACGTGTGGACCAGCATGGGCTTTGAATCGCGAGATGAAAATTTATTCAAAGGCTTTCAAGTCAACGAGGCTTTAATGGCTTTAGCACAACCTAAGGCGATATTCATGCATTGTATGCCAATGGAACGCGGCAAAGAAGTCAGTGTTGATTTACCTGATCAGACGTGTTCAGCTATTTTTGAGCAAAGTGAAAATCGCATGCATGTACAAAAGGCGCTGTTGTTTTCCTTATTGAGTTAAAGTTGGTATAATACTTCCACTGGAGATTTTTCTATGCCACACATGATTATTATTGCTGGACCAAATGGGGCTGGAAAAACGACAGCAGCACCCGTTTTATTAAAAGAAGCATTAGAGATTGATGATTTTGTGAATGCTGATATTATTGCTCAAGGACTCTGTGGATTTCAGCCAGAAAAAGAAGCCATTCGTGCGGGCCGTATCATGTTAAAGCGTATTTATAGCTTAGCTGAAAAGGGTGCTAACTTTTCATTTGAGACAACGTTATCAGGTCGAACATTTTTCAATTGGTTCTCTAAGGAGCGCGCATGAAATAACTTCCTGGTTTTGCGCTCAGATTTATGCCAGGTTGGATTTGTTTCGATTGAGAAAAACCGCAGGACTACCCGGGGTAATTTGAGGATTTTTCGATTGAGAAAAAATTCAAAATGGTATGAAGATGAGATGTAAAACCAGGGAGTTATTTCATGCGCGTTCCTGAGCTTAAACAACAAGGCTATCAACTCCATTTGGTCTTCTTATGGTTGGAAAATTAAGGGTGGCGCTACCTCGTGAAAGATTTAGCCCGTCCCTGGGCTAAATCGACTCGCTAACGCGCCAGCTTTTGGGCCGCGATTCGTCCTGAGTCAGCTTCACTAC
>JAZGGN010000105.1:0-4727 GCA_036480475.1 Gammaproteobacteria bacterium | reverse complement strand
TCACCCAAATCAACCAGACGGATCCCAAGTTTGCCGTCAAAGGGCGCTGTAATATACTTTTGCGCGATCAATGCTTCCGTTTTTGACACAGCTGCTTCAGCCTGGCGCAGTTGCGCACGCGCTTCGTCTACAGATGAACCTGGGGTTGCTTGCCGCTCATATAATTCTAATTGTCTGTCGTAATTAAGACGATCTAATTCAAGTCGAGCTTGGTCGTCTATTAATTCTGCTTGATCGACGCTATCAATTAAGCGAATGAGTAAATCACCTTTCTCAACAAATTGGCCCGACTCAAAATAAATTTCGTCAACAATACCACTCGCTTCCGAGCTGATATCCACACCATTGATTGCAACAAAGTTACCAATCGCAGACATTGAAGGCTGCCAGGTCTCCGCCCTTGCTTTCGAAGCAGAAATCGTCACTGCTGGCGATTCAAAGTTTGCCATATACTTCTTAACCATATAGCCACGAATCATATTCCAAGCAAGTAGACCGCCGAATAATATCACTAGACCAATAATGGTGATGGTCATACGTTTCTTCATGAGCAAAGCCCCCCTTGAGTCAAAGCCAGTCTGCTGTTAAAATAGATTAATTTTAATCCGAAACAAACAAATAAAGAACTTCCGGTAAAAGCACACGTCGCAATATAACAAATTTTGAGCAAATTTAATAGGCTTTTGCAATAATTATTGAATATAAATTAAACACTATTTGCGCTGGATCTGATCTGGTGTATTAGCCTGAGGGCACTTCCTCAATGGCGCCAGCTTCAATTTCCTTTGGCTCACGTTGCTTAGCTAAAAACGTATACATCGTTGGCACAACAAACAAAGTAAACAACGTGCCAATAGCCAAGCCGGTAGAAATGACCAAACCAATACCGAAACGGCTATTTGCACCAGCGCCTTGTGCCAAGAGTAGCGGCACCACCCCAAACACCATGGCGCCTGTCGTCATTAAGATCGGACGTAAACGGATCGATGCAGATTCTATGATGGCTTCGCGGATCGATAAGCCTTTCTCTACTTGTAAATGGTTGGCAAAATCAACCATTAAGATCCCATGTTTACTGATCAAACCGATCAATGTGATTAAACCAATCTGGGTGTAAATATTGATCGTCGCCAAGCCTAAATTTAAGGGGATCAAGGCACCGCAAATCGACATCGGCACGCTGATTAAAATAATCAGCGGATCACGGAAACTTTCATACTGTGCCGCTAACACTAAGAAAATAATAATGAGCGAAAAGAAAAAAGCAATGATCAACGCTTTGCCTTCTTGCACAAATTGACGGGTACGTCCCGAATAATCATAACTCATGCCTTGAGGTAATAACTCAACGGCTTGTGCTTCAAAAAACTCAACCGCATCTCCTAAAGTATAGCCTGGCATAACGGTGCCGTATATCCGGGCTGAATTGAGTTGTTGAAATTGACTGCGCAAATTCGGCTGTGACTTTTCTTCTAATTTGACAATCGTCGATAATGAAATAATCTCCCCATTTTTGGTGCTCACATAAATATCTTCCAAGTCTTGCTGGTGCAAACGAAAACGACGCTCAAGCTGTGGGATCACTTTATAACTATAACCCTCCACACTAAAACGATTGATATAGCCTTCAGACAGCCCCCTTGCCAAGGCAGCACCAACCCGTTCCATCGTAATTCCCATATACGCTGCTTTATCACGATCAACACTCATTGCAATCTGCGGCCTGTCAAAACGCAAGCTATTTTTAACAAAAGCAAATAGGCCACTTTCTCGTGCAACTTTTAAAAATTCCTCTGCGACCGTATAGATGGCTTCATAATCACTGGTTGAGGTGATTACAAACTGAACTGGCGCGCCACCACCAGCCGCTGCCGGCAAACGATTGGGAATGACCGCATTCGTCTGTAAGCCCGAGATTTCATCCACTTGTTGCTGTAAAGACAATCTAAGCTCATCTAAGGATCTTTCGCGTTGATCCCACGGCTTTAAAATCACACCACCGATTGAACGATTGCCTCCGGCAGAATTACCCATACCGAGTCCGGCGCTATCAATGATAAAGTTGTATCTCATTTCTGGTAAATTATTAAAAATTTTATTAAATTGCTGACTGTAAGCTTGTACATAATCAAGTGAGGCATATTCTGGAGCATTTGCATGAAGCAGGAATAGTCCTGAATCTTCTTCCGGCGCCGTCTCTTTTTTGGTGTTACCATAAAGAAAATACAGGCTTGCCAACACGGTCAATGCAAACACAACAACGATCGGACGATGCTTGAGTAAATCTTGTAAAATCTTTTGATAAAGTGCTTGTAAATGATGAAAAATCCGGTCAACCCATTGCGCAAAACGACTCTGACCAACATTTTCTCCGAGCATTTTTGAACACATCATCGGTGTTAAGGTTAAAGCAATCACACCCGAAATAAGCACTGCTGCAGCCAAAGTAAAAGCAAATTCTTTAAATAAAGCGCCGGTTAATCCACCAAGAAAACCAATCGGGGCATACACCGCGGCTAAAGTGATGGTCATCGCAATAATTGGCACCGTAATTTCACGTGCTCCGTTGATTGCTGCTGTAAACGGTGGCTCACCATTTTCAATATGGCGATGGATATTTTCTAAGACGACAATAGCATCATCTACCACCAAACCAATCGCCAACACCATCGCCAACAAAGTCAATAAATTGATCGAGTAACCTAGAAATAACATCAAGGAACATACGCCAATTAAAGACAAAGGAATCGTAATCATCGGAATGACTACCGCACGGACTGAGCCGAGAAAAAGAAAAATAACAATGATGACGATGAATGTCGCTTCAATAATGGTTTTAAATACTTCTTTAATCGAAGCACGGATATAGTCGGTCGCATCGTATTGAATTTCAGCATTGATCGAGGGCGGCAAGTCATTGATAATGCTGGGAAATATGTCTCTAACTTCAGTGATGACCGGGAGTGGATTCGCACGTGGTGTGGTTGTTACACCGACAAAAACACCACTTTGTCCATTGAAACTTACAGCACTATCATAGTTCTCACCTCCAAGTTCGGTGATCCCTACATCTTTGATCCGCACCGGTGACCCCCCTTCTGTGCGGATCACAATATCTTCAAATTCCTTAACGTCATGCAGATCTGTTTCAGCAATCACACCAATGGCAACATATTCACCTTTAATACCGCCTGCCGCACTTTGGTAATTATTAGCAACTAAAGCATCAGAAACATCCGTCGGTGATATCCCATAAGCCGCCATTTTATTGGGATCCAACCAAATACGCATCGCAAATACACTGCCGCCAATAATTTGCGCTTGCGCCACCCCAGACACTGATTCGATTTTAGGCTGAGCCACGCGCGCAACATAATCGGTGATTTGTTCAACTGTCAACTCATTGCTGTTAAAACCAATATACATAACGGGACTATCCGCATCGGTTTCACTTAAGATCACCGGATCTTCACTTTCACGCGGTAATTCATTGCGTACGGAAGCGACTTTACTCATGATGTCGGTGAATGCCGCCTGCGGATCATAATCCAATTCGATCTGTGCTTTGATTTGGCTAACACCTTCGGCACTTTCAGAAAATATAAAGTCAATACCATCGGCACTCGCCATCGCTTTTTGGATCGGTCGGGTAATGAAGCCTTCCATTAATTCAGCATTCGCACCAGGATACATCGTACGAACCGTAATCACGGTGCTGAGTGTTTCTGGATATTCACGTACAGGCAACTCAGTGACCGCACGAAAACCAAACATTAAGATAAGCAGGCTGACAACACAAGCAAGCACCGGACGGCGTATAAAGATATCCGTAATATTCATGCCCGCTCCTGGTTATGATTCTAACCTAAAAAAGTTAACTGCCGCTAAGGCGATAAATAAAATAAAAAACAGCAAGGTCCATGCGGACATCGACAACGTTAGAAATTGCCAATCAATATTGGCGCACGTTCCCTCACTATAAAATAAAACTTTCAAGATTTGAGTCAACGGTAATTCACGCAACAGATAACCCACATCTGGACCACAGGTAAGGTTATCACCAGATGAAGGAAAATACTGTAACCAAATTTTACGCAGAGCCGCCAACGCTCCAAAGCTAGCAAGGATGATCGTAATCACGCAATGGCTTTTTATCAACACCTTCGTCTTAAAAAAGATGCCAAATAAAAACCACACCGCCAAAACCATAACAATAAAGCGCTGCAAAATGCATAAAGGACAGGGTTCAAGACCCATGCCATATTGAAAATAGTAAGATGCTAGGGTTAAGAAAACAGCCAGAATAAAAGCATAAAAATTAGTGCAGGCTTTAGTAAAAAAGTTCACACTTGTTCCTATTTTGACAACATATATTCAATGGCTGCTTTTAATTGTGCTTCGTCGCAAGTCATACATGCCCCCTTCGGTGGCATTACATTATAACCATTCACTACATTGGAGAGCATCTTTTCCATCCCCTTTCTTTCTATACGTGATTCCCAGTCTGCACTGTCTCCAATTTTAGGTGCACCCGCTAAGCCGCTCTCATGACACATGGCACAATACTGTTCATATATCTCTTCGCCACTGGCACTGGTTTGCTGTGTTTCAGCAGCAGGTTCGGATTGGGCTGCAGACGTTGTCGCTTCGTTTTGTCCTTCGCCCGCAATATTAACCTGACCAACAGGGGCAAGGCGCTTGCCAATCGCTTCTGTCGACATATCATG
>JAZGGN010000104.1:0-2661 GCA_036480475.1 Gammaproteobacteria bacterium | reverse complement strand
GCAGCAATACTTTAATCTGAAAAAAGCAGTTACCTCTGCTGCTTTATTACCCCCAGCCAACCTGCCTGAGGTGTTTTAGATTGAAGTATTCCTTTCTAAGCTTAATAAATATAATCCGGCGTACACTTGCGTTGCAATGGCTTTGTTTTGTCGCTGCTGATCCGCCAGAAAGCTTGCGATTTCTTTGATTGGCACAGGGTAAACGCAAATATCTTCTGAATCAATGCCACCACCACAGCCAATCTTCTTAATTTTGTCACTGTAAAAAAATGTGATGATTTCACTACTCATCCCGCACGAGGGCGGGGTGCTGATGAGTTGCTTTAGGCGCTGCGCTTCATAGCCCGTTTCTTCAAGCAATTCTCTTTTAGCTGCCTTCTCTAAGCTTTCATTTTTAAATTCAGCATGATCACCGGCTAAACCCGCAGGTAATTCGATGACGACATTATCCAGGCCAGCCCGATATTGTTCAATGAGTAATAATTCTTCGTTGTCAGTCACCGCGATAATATTAACAATGCCCGTACAATTAGGACGCTCAACAAACTCCCAAGTATCAATACTACAAATTTGTAAATAGTCGCCCTGATAGAGGATAATTTTGCTCATGGTATCTTATGGTTAAATAATTCACAGCCTTGATCGCGATAAAGGCGATAGTGTTCACGTAATGTTGTTTTCCATTGCGTGTTCGCAGGCAAGAATTTTATAATACGTTGGAATTTTTGATCAAATTCAAGCGTTTCCAAAGTTAAATTGATGAGAACGTCTTGCATGTCATCAGGCATTTGCTGATAACCAATTTGTATGGGCGCATTAAGCTTATTATTTGCATCGATAAAATGATGGGGGATGAAACTGGTATCACAAAAGGTCCATAGGAGTTCATCCAAATGCTGGGCCTGCCGCAGATTTTCGGTATGAATATAGGCTTTACGTTGCTGTTGGTAAATTTTTTCAGTTAAACGACAAACCTGTGGATAGCATTTTTCTATACTATCCATCGCGCTAATGTAAAAATCAACTCGCAGACTCATCAGGCATTGCTGCAATTAATCAGGTATTGGATGAGTGCTGGAACAGGTCGCCCAGTCGCGCCTTTTTTGCGCCCACCTTTCCAAGCAACACCAGCAATGTCTAAATGGACCCAAGGATAATCTTCAATAAAATGAGACAAGAAGCAAGCCGCAGTAATGCTGCCCGCACCACGACCATCACTAATATTAGGAAGATCCGCAAAATTACTTTTTAAAGTGCGCTTGTAAGCTTCGTTGATCGGTAATTGCCAGAATGGATCAAGACTGGTTTCACCGGCCTTAAGCACTGCGTCTGCCAGTAACTGATCATTCCCCATCAAGCCAGCCTTTTGATCGCCAAGCGCAACGACAATAGCGCCAGTAAGCGTCGCAATGTCAATAACAGTTTTCGGGTTATATTTCTTAGCATAGGTTAAAGCATCACACAGTACCAAGCGTCCCTCTGCATCAGTATTTAAAATTTCAACAGTCGTACCTGACATGGTCGTGACAATATCACCAGGCTTGGTCGCACTGCCGCCAGGTAAATTTTCAGAGCACGCAATAATACCAATCAGGTTAATCGGTAACTGTAGCTCAGCGATAGCACGCAAAACGCCCAGCACACTGGCTGCACCACACATATCAAATTTCATTTCATCCATTGTCCTGCCTGGCTTGAGCGATATGCCGCCAGAATCAAAAGTAATGCCTTTACCTACCAAGACATAAGGTTTAGCTTTACTGCCTGCTTTATCATTAAAATATTCAAGCGCAACCAGTTTAGCAGGTTCTTTACTGCCGCTTGAAACCGAGAGTAGGGCGCCCATGTTCATTTTTTGCATATCACTTTCTTCAAGCACACGTACTTTGATACTGGAAAATGCTTGATGCAAGGCTTTTGCCTGCTTTGCTAAATAGGTGGGTGTACATACATTACCAGGCAGATTGGCTAAATCTTTGGCGAATTTTATACCGCTGGCAATGGCTTGCCCGTGGGCAAGGGCACGCTCACAGCCATCCCCGGCTTCATGTGAATTGAGTGCTAGATTTAACTGTTCTAGTTGCGGGGCTGGTTTTTTTTTGCTTTTCAATTGATCGAAGGTATAATAGTTGTCCAAAGTGGTGATGATGCTTTGTTGGATCCGCCAGGGGTAATGGTGTCCATTGACCGGTAGTTCAAGCAAGTAGGAAGTGGCTTGTTTTGTGCCAACTCTTTTGACTGCACTGGCAGCACATTGAATGATTCTCTGATAAACTTCACCATCAAGTTTATCCGCATGGCCGCAACCGATTAAAAGAATACGGTCCGCACGAACATTAAACACTTGCTGAAGTAAGAGCGTTTCACCAACTTTACCCTTGATATCGCCGTGTTCAAGAATTTTACGAATATAACCCTGACTAACATTGTCAATATGCTCTGCAGTTGGGGTTAAGCTCAAATCTTTATAGAGCCCAATGACGATTAGATTGTCCTGGACCTCTGCTTTTTCATGGGTGAGTTTAATTTGCATAGGACACCTCAATTGTTTTTGTGCACCGAGTCTAACGGATATTGAGGTTATTTGGTACCATTAGTTTAGCCCAAAAAGCAGTTGGGGCACCATACCCACACGTATGGGTATAAACGAAACAGTAGAAT
>JAZGGN010000103.1:0-2968 GCA_036480475.1 Gammaproteobacteria bacterium | reverse complement strand
AAAGTCAAATTCATCGTGAACTTACTTCTGGTTTATCCATGCCCGTCGGTTTTAAAAACGGTACGGACGGTAATATACAGATCGCTGTTGACGCCATCCATTCTGCGCTTAACGCGCATCATTTTCTTGGCGTAACCAAAGATGGACTTTCTGCCATTGTCAGCACCAAGGGAAATAATGATTGCCATATTATACTCCGTGGCGCCAAGGATACGACTAATTATGACACACTGACAATTAATAATGTTGCAACAACACTACATGCAGATCGAATGAATTATCGTGTCATGATCGATTGTAGTCATGGTAACAGCAGGAGAGATTACCGCCGCCAAGGAGGCGTTGTTAACAGCATTTGTGAAGAGTTAATCTCTGGTTCCACTTTGGTTTGTGGCGTTATGCTTGAAAGCCACTTAAAAGCGGGTCAGCAAAAGTTAGAGGTTGGCAAACCTTTAGTTTATGGGCAAAGCATTACCGATGCCTGCATTTCCTGGCAAGAAACACTGTCTATACTAAATCGACTATCAACTGCGGTTAGAAAGCGCCGCTATCATTTACGGGGGAAAAATGCATGAGTACTGACGATTTAACAAACGTACGTCACCAAATTGATAATGTTGACGAAAAAATTGTTAAGTTACTAAAAGAACGTGCTTCACTTGCAGTACAAACTGCCAAATTGAAACAAGAAAAAAATCCTAATGCTGCGATTTATCGTCCAGAAAGAGAGTCACAGATTTTGCGTCACATTATGGAAACCAACACCAGCCAATTACCCGATCAAGCGCTGGCACAAATATTCCGTGACATCATGAGTGCTTGCTTGGCATTACAGCAACAACTAACCATTTCTTTTCTCGGTCCTCGGGGCACTTTCTCACAATCAGCAGCAGTAAAACATTTTGGCAAATCAGTATTAACTCAACCTGTCACCTCGATTGATCGTGTATTTCGCGAAGTTGAGTGTGGTAATGCCCACTATGGTGTTGTGCCGATTGAAAATTCTATCGAAGGCAGAGTCAATCAAACGCTGGATACTTTAATGTCTTCACCACTTTATATTTGCGGTGAAATTACAATCCCCATCCACCAACACTTATTACGCCACCCACAAGATGACAAACCAGTTGAACGAATATACTCGCACCAACAAGCATTTTCACAATGTGGTCAGTGGCTTGACCAAAATTACTCGAAAGTCGATAAAGTCACGGCCAGCAGCACTGCCAAAGCCGCGGAAATTGTAGTGAAAGAAAAAGGCGTTGCCGCAATTGCCAGTGAAACTGCCGCGGAAATTTACGACTTAGAAATCATTACTCACAATATTGAAGGTAACCCGAATAACACGACACGCTTTCTCATCATCGGTAAACATGCCCCTACTGCCAGCGGCAAAGATAAAACGTCACTCTTAATTACCACGCCCCATGAGCCTGGCTCCTTGCTCAAATTAATTCAGCCTTTTTCCAAAAATGATGTCAATTTAACATTAATTGAATCGCGGCCATACCAACATCAAAATTGGCGTTATGTTTTCTTCATCGATATTGAAGGCCATGAAGAAGATGCTAAGGTGAAAAAGGCGCTAGATGAGTTAAGCCAAATGCCGATCATCTTAACTGTTTTAGGATCGTATCCGAGCGCGGTGTTGTAGCTATCCTCGCAGGTTTAAGCGCTGCGCAAGCTTCGTCAATCGGATCACTTGACGATTATTATCCACTGCCATAGCGACGGCTTTCTTTTGCGCAACTAAGATCACCAATTTTTTGCCACGAGTCACCCCCGTATACAAAAGATTCCGTGCCAACATCATATAATGCTGACTCGCTAAGGGAATAACGACCACTGGAAATTCAGATCCTTGGCTTTTATGAATTGTAATTGCATAAGCCAAGCCAATTTCATCCAGCTCATTAAATTGGTAATTTACGATTTGCCCACCGAATGAAATGGTCAACTCACTTTCTTGTAAATTAATGTCCGTGATCACACCCATATCACCATTATAAACTTCTTTATCATAATTATTAATATTTTGGATCACCTTATCACCCACAGCAAAGGTCCAACCAAAACGCGCAACGGTGGGTCCCTGGCTCGGATTTAAACGTTGCTGTAATGCTTCATTGAGTGCGCGACTACCCAAGCCAGCACGATTCATCGGGGTTAACACTTGAATATCAGTCACTGGATCAAAATCAAAACGCTGCGGGATCCGCTGGCTCACTAAATGTAATAGTTTATCGTGAATTTCTTCCGGCTCATCAACATAAAGCGTATAAAAATCACTACCTTGTGCATTATCTTGCAAAGGCATTTGTCCTGCATTGATACGATGTGCGTTAACCACAATTTCAGAGCCTGCGGCTTGTCGAAAAATATCCGTCAAATGAACACAAGTCACTGCCTTCGAGGTGATCAAGTCAGCAAGCACTGATCCTGATCCAACCGAAGGCAATTGATCAACGTCACCGACAAATAACAAAGCAGCATGTACCGGGATCGCTTTAAGCAAATGATGCAACAAAGTAATATCCAGCATTGAAGCTTCATCAATCACTAAAACATCCAGTGGCAAATGATTGTCTTGATCATGCTTAAAAGCAAACTTCCTCGGATCAAATTCAAGTAAACGGTGAATTGTTTTGGCTGGCAAACCGGTTGTCTCCATTAACCGCTTGGCTGCACGCCCGGTGGGCGCACACAGGGCAATAGATAGTTTTTTAGCGTGAATGATTTTAATAATGCTATTGACGATCGTCGTCTTGCCCACCCCCGGTCCGCCGGTAATGATGGCAACTTTATGTTGCAATACCGTTGCAATCGCTTGCTTCTGTGAATCAGACAATTGTAACTTGGTTTCTCCCTCAACCCATGGCAATGCTTTTATTGGGTCAATTTCTCCCCAGGGTATCGCCCCCACATTGAGCTGTGATAAATAAGCCGCGACACCAGTTTCAGCTTGATA
>JAZGGN010000102.1:0-2142 GCA_036480475.1 Gammaproteobacteria bacterium | reverse complement strand
CAGCGGAAGTTGAATTAAATGAAGATTTATCCGTGGTGATTGCGCCACGGATTGAAGCGCAAGTGTTAAAACGCTTTGTTCAAGTTGGAGATTATGTGAAGGAAGGCCAACCTTTAGTAACACTCACCAGTGTCTCTATGATGGATGCGCAAAGTAATTTTATATTAGCAGTGCAAGAATGGGAACGCGTTAAAGAGTTAGGTAAGAAAGCAGTCTCGGCCAAACGTTACCAAGGCGCAGAAATCGCTTTTAAACAAGCTTATGGTAAGCTAAGAGCTTATGGCATGCTCGACGAACAGATCAAAGCGTTGCTGACTGAGGGTGATATTCCCCAGGCTATCGGTGAATTTACTTTATTGGCACCACGCAAAGGTAGAATTTTTAAGAGCGATTTTACTGAAGGTGCAATGATTGATGCCGGTGTACTCTTATTTCAAATTGTAGATGAATCTACACTATGGGTAGATGCAAGGCTCTCGAATGAACAAGCAGCAGGTGTAAAGCCGGGTTATGGTGTGATTGTTTTTAGTCATGATACGGAATTGGCAGGTAAGGTGTTGCAGCGCCACCATCAATTAGATGAAGTGACACGCACGCAAATTATCAGGATTGAAGTACCAAATCCACAAGATTTACTGCACCCAGGTGAATTTGTTAATGTAAAAATTAATATTGGTGAAACTTCACTGTTGTTAGCATTGCCAGAAGAGGCAGTATTACCGATCAATGATGGCGAGTGGGTTGTGTATTCTGAAGTTAAGCCTGACCTTTTTAAACAATTTAAAGTGACAATCAAGGAAGTGGTCAATGAGATGATGGCGGTGGAAGGCGTTGAATCTGGCATGAATTTTGTGGTCGAAGGTGCTTTTTTTGTGCACTCAGAATTGATAAAAAGTGGGTTTGAACCACACGACCATTAGCCTGACGGGTAACGGAGATACAGGTTAATTCGAGAACTTTATGTTAAATCGCGTAATAGATTTTGCCATTTATAATCGTTTATTAGTGATCTTGGCACTGGTTGCTTCTATCTTGGCAGGTTTTTTTATTTTACCGCGATTAAATCTCGATGCTTTCCCTGATGTCACCAATATTCAAGTCGAAGTGAATACCGAAGCACCGGGTTTATCGGCAGATAATGTAGAGCAGTTAATTACTTATCCGATAGAAGCCGTAATGTATGCCTTACCAGATGTGGAAGAAGTACGTTCTATTTCAAAAACCGGATTATCAGTTGTCACGATTGTTTTTAAAGAAAATGTTGACATTTATTTTGCTCGCCAACAAGTTTTTCAGCAGCTACAGGAGGCCAAAGAAGAAATACCTTTGGGGATAGGCACACCGGAAATTGGCCCGAATACTTCAGGCTTAGGTCAAATTTTTCAGTATATTCTGCGTGCAGAGGATCCTGACATATATGATGCAACCAGGCTGCGCAGTTTAAATGATTGGTTAGTAAAATTGCAATTATTGCCAGTAGAAGGGGTGACAGGTGTTTTATCTTTTGGTGGTGATGTTTTGCAATATCAAGTGGCTTTAGATCCAATGCGTTTGCTGGCTTATGATTTAACGACTGAAGATGTTAGCGCGGCAATCACACAAAATAATCGTAATGCTGGTGGCTGGTATCTTGATCGTGGTAGTGAACAATTAGTGATTCGTGGTGAAGGCTGGCTGCCCAGCGGTGAAGATGGATTGCAAGCGATTGCTGATATCGCACTAAAAGAGAGGAATGGCATTGTGGTCCGTGTTGGCGATGTTGCTGATGTTGATTTTGGCAGTGAAATTCGTCAGGGTGCTGTGACAATGATGATGCGCGATACGGAAGGTAGCAGTATTGATCTGGGTGAAGTGGTCGCTGGCATTGTATTAAAGCGCGTTGGTGCAAACACAAAAAGAACCATTGATGAGATCCAAGCACGTTTGCCGATTATTCAGACCGCATTGCCTGAAGGAGTTATATTAGAACCCATTTATGATCAATCGGATCTGGTGAGTAAAGCAGTAACAACGGTTGTTAAAGCATTGTTACAAGCATTCGTGTTGATCTTTATTGTACTATTGATCTTTTTAGTCAATATCCGTGCCTCACTATTGGTTATGATGTCAATTCCAGTGTCTATCGGTTTAGCCTTAGTATTT
>JAZGGN010000101.1:0-9465 GCA_036480475.1 Gammaproteobacteria bacterium | reverse complement strand
GATCAGGCTAATCGCTATTCCAATACCTGGTTATCGGTGTCTAAATTTGTACGCATGGCTTTACAATTATTGATGTTGGGCAGTGGTGCTTTCTTAGTTGTCGCCAATCAAATTACCCCCGGCGTAATGATAGCCGGTTCTATCTTATTAGCTCGGGCCTTAGCTCCGGTAGAGCAATCCATTGGCGTATGGAAACAATTACTCGGCGTGCGTCAAGCCTATCAGCAATTACAAACTTATTTTGCGTATCCTAGTATTGCCGTGGCTGATATTCAATTACCTACGCCTAAAGGCCATCTCCAGGTTGAAAATGCCAGTTACCTGCCGGCCGGCAACAAGCATCCTATTTTGCAGAATATTTCGCTACAAATACAACCTGGAAAATTAGTCGCACTCATTGGCCCCAGTGCTGCTGGTAAAACAACGTTAGCACGATTGATTGTTGGTGCTTATCCATGTAGCGAAGGTTGTGTACGTTTAGATGGTGCTAATATCTTTACCTGGGATCGTAGTGATTTGGGCCGCCATATTGGATACCTACCGCAAGACATTGAGTTATTCAATAGCAGTGTTAAACACAATATCGCGCGTAATCGCGCGTATGGGGGATATAGATGATGAAGAGGTTATTTGTGCTGCTAAGCTGGCGGGTTTGCATGACATGATTTTACATTTTCCACAGGGGTATGATACCGAAGTAACCCCGCTATTTTCAGCCGGACAAAAACAACGTTTAGCCTTAGCCAGAGCCTTGTATCAAAATCCTTGTTTGTTGGTGCTGGATGAACCTAATGCCAATTTAGACACTCAAGGTGAGCTAGCACTACAACAGGCACTTAAATATATGCGGGATAAAGGTTCGGCTATTTTGGTGATCAGCCATCGCATCGCCCTACTGCAGCAGGTCGATTATATTATTATACTGCAAGCGGGACAAATCAAAGTCACGGGACCACGCGATAAAGTATTAACTTATTTACAAGAGCAACAAAATGAACAAGCCTCCTATTGAAAAAGCGGTTTATTTTGGCTTAGGCGTCATGGGTTTATTTTTACTTTTTTTTGGCGGCTGGGCCACCTTTGCTCCGCTAGAATCTGCCGCTATTGCCACTGGTGTGGTGGCGGTGGAATCAAAGCATAAAACGGTGCAACATTTAGAAGGTGGTATTATCGCTGATATTCATATTGAAGATGGCTCAGTGGTTAAGAAACATGACCCACTGATCACCTTAGATAATACGCCGGCACAAGCTAGCCTGGCGCGCCTACGTCATGCCAGTGCTGAGTTGTATGCCTTGGAAGCACGGCTGCAAGCAGAAAGAGAGCAGGGATCTGAGATTGTATTTCCTGAGATCTTGCTGGAACGTGCTGATAATTCCATTGTTAAAAAATTATTGGCCAGTCAGGAAAAGATTTTTGTTGCTAATAAGAAAAGTATTGCCGCTCAGGAAAGTATTCTTAAGCAACGGATATTACAGTCAGAGGAAGAAATTAATAGTTTGCAAGCGCAGGTAACCTCGAATATTGAACAACTGGAATTAATCGCCGAGGAAACTGAAGCCGTGGCTTATTTGGAATCACGCAAGTTGATTGAACGACCACGCTTGTTGGCGTTGCAACGGGAAACGGCGCGCTTGGAAGGCGATAAGGGGCATTTTGCTGGGTTGATTCTCAAGCATCCCCTCGTTTTTGTATTGAATTTGAGTAAAATAATATTCATTATACGAAACTAAAAACAATCTTGGTTGTTTTATGGAGCATTAATAACTCATGAAATTTATCCATAAGCTTCACTAGCCGTTCTTCTATCATGTTAGGGATTAACTCATACAGCATGACACCTTGGCGAAATAAAGAATGGGTTCTACGCTTTACAGTATTAGCCTTTAAAAGTTTATCCATCCCAATCGCTTCACTAGCCGCTCCTAAAATTGTTAGCAAAAGGGTGGCAACAGCAGAAATAAAAAATAGTCTATCTCTACGCATTGGATTAGATATGCTAATGTTATGCATGCCCATTCCAAAGCGTATGTCTTTCTGATCTCTAAAAGATGGCTCTATACTCCATCTTTTTGCATAATAGTTGATGATTTCTCTTGTTTTTAAAGTAGCGTCATTGGTTACTAAACACCAGGGGGCTTTCATTTTTTTATCCTGCACGCACACAATGACAGGCATTTCCTTCCTTTTTGATGATGTAACTTTGGCATTTTCCAAACGCTTTGCTCTTCCATTAGGTCCCACCCACTCTCGTGCTGTTTTTTCTTCGCCACTATCACTATATACGGTCACATTATCTTTAAATCTAATGACAAATTTAAATCCAAGCTTGTCTGTTTCACTATATAGGTCAACATAACCAAATCCTCTATCAGCTAAAATTGTTACTGCCATATCCTTGGGTAAAAGCTTCTTTAGTCTCTTTAGAATTCTCCTTTCATATTTATTTCTATTACCTTTGAGCTTTGATTTATCATAAGTTTTCCAAAGTAGTGCCGTTGCTCTTCCATGGTTGGTTGTTAAATGCAAAGCTAAAGTTGATTGATTATCTTTATCAAATTCAGTCCAATCCATCGCTATAATAACTTCAGATCTTACGCCAACTATTTCTTTAACCCAATATTTAAAATAATTCCATACTATAAATCTTCCATTAGACAGTAAGCGATCTACCTGTTTAACAGAATGCTTTGTTGCTTTTCCTTTTGCTACTGCTAGGCCATGTCCAATCATACTAATTGCTAGCGATGTGCCTGTAATAACGCCTAAAACTGCATTAGATATTGATAGTACCCTGAGAGCATGAACATCATTTGCAAATAATTTTATTAGAAAATTATTTACTTTATCAAAATTAATCACTTGGTTATTTACTATTTTCTTGCGAATCTTACTCATCTTGCTTACCCTTAATAATATACTATATTGCTATCTTGATCTTTTTATTTTAGTTTTGCAAGTATTTATTTCTTATCTGTTTTTTAGTAAAATTCGAGGGGATCCCTGAGGGGTTGATTGCGAAAGCTGAGCAGAAAATTGGGGAAACTCAGCTGCAGTTGATCAATGTCCATGATGAATATCAGAAGGAAGTGTTAACGGAGTTAAGGGATACGCAGGGTCGTTTGGCGGATGTGTTGGAGCAGTTTAAGATTGCTGAGGATGTATTAGCCCGTACAATTCTTTATGCTCCGCGTGATGGTGTTGTGGTAGGTTTGCAGAAGCATACGCGTGGTGGGGTGATCACCCCGGGGCAAGAGGTGCTGGAAATTGTGCCTAGTCAGGATGCTTTTGTGATTGAGGCACATATTGATCCGATGGATATTGATGTGGTGGTGCTGGGGTTGAAGGCTAAGGTGAAGTTGACCGCACTGAAGCAGCGTAGTACGCCGACGATTGATGGCATTGTTGATCATGTGTCGGCGGATACATTTGTCGATGAGACAACGGGCTTGAGTTATTATAAAGCAAATATTAAGTTGCCTGAAGATGCGCTGCAACAGTTAGGTCCGGTCACGTTATATCCGGGGATGCCGGTGCAGGTGATGATTATTACCGCGAAGCAAACGCCTTTTTCTTATTTTATTACGCCGATTAAGGATAGTTTTCAGCGGGCGTTTCGGGAGTCGTAATAGAACCAAGCAAGAGGTGATGCGTCAACAGTTTTCTGGAAAAAATTCTAATAAAAATTAGAAGCCTTCTCAAATTCTACAGGTGACAAATAATCGTTGGCAGAATGCATTCTGGTCCGATTATAAAAAATCTCAATGAGTTCGAACACCGCACGTTCTTGCTATGGCTTAACTGCCATTTTTAGGAGGATCCGTGTTGCGCGGGCATCAATCAATGCAATCAGATCTGCAACTTTTTCGTGAGAATTTTTCATTTCGGGTAGCTTGCTTTTGACATTTTTGGCAATCTCAACGACATGCTTGTGAACAGCAGCAACGCCCAAGCCTGCGTCTGTCGCAAATCTTTCAATATTTTTACGGACAAGATGACTGGATCCGTATTCTTTGCCAAGCTTCATCGCCATTTTGGGTGTAAGCTCAGGATAGTAAACCGTTGAAACGATGTCATAGGCCGGCGCGAGCCGGACACTTGTATTGCCATCCATTGTATCAAACAACAATGAAAAGTTTTTACCATGTGCATCATGATTACCAACAATCACATTAAAGATAACGGTATTCAGTAAATTTTGTAGATCAATTGCCGGCAGGCTTGATGCTTCGCGCAATAAGGTGAAGCAATCTTTTAAGCTGGGGCCACCCTCACTTTGGTATTTACGCTCTGGAGGAATACCCAGTGCCTGACAGAAGTCTTCCTGATGGCGTCTAATGGGATATTTTTCTTTATCATCTTTTATACGGTCATAACGCTCTACCAGTAGATATTCGATATCATTTGCAAAGCCTGTTGTGGCCAAAACAGTGGGAATGCCTATGGATTTAGCCAGATCAAGACAAAGCAATTCATTGCTAACTAAATTCGGAAATCGTTCGATTGCAGGCTTAAGTATGTGTGTACTTGGCGCATTGCCAAGGGGAAGCGAAATTCTTCCATTTTCATCAATATATACTGCGATTTTATGCTGCACGCCGGCCAAAGATAAACGCAGGTTGGGTTCACCCGCTAATAATGGATGACGAGGTAATTGTCGTAACGCTTTGGCAAGATTAGTTTCGTTTAAAGATCGATATTCATAAGCAGATTTTGTCAAGTCTGTTCCTGTGGGTAGGAGCGTAACTGCCCCAGCACACTCGCCACCAATCTGTTCGAGCATGGCATAGTCATTACGAGCACTAATGCCAAAGATCCGAGCGATGACTTCACGATCTGCTTCTTCTGGTAGAATACCGGCAAAAAAACTGCGACATTCTTTCTGTGTAAATGGTGCTTGCCGTAGTGGTAGTGACCAAGATAATGGGACTGCCTGTGGGTGTTGTAGCCATTCAGCATCGTAGTGAAAAATCATTTGTCCACTTTGATCTTGACCAAGATGTCCAACAAGAGAATGGTCGAGATAAACATCCAGGGTGCGGTTCATGCCTTATCTTGCTCATTCATTAGAGGAGGTGTCAGCTGAATATCAATCCCAAGTGTTTGCAGTACGATTAGGGTCTTGGCAAATTGGCAGCTTGGTTTGCCTTTTTCCAGATCAATGATGAAGCGTAGTCCTGTACCACAGGTGAGTGCCAAATCCTGTTGTGTAAGCCCTTGAGTTTTCCGCGTTTTCCGAATAAATGCCCCGATGCTCTCTGATGTATGCTTCATAATAAATTTCATTGTTACTGTACGGTAACATTAGCACGTCTGATGGCAACATTCAAGGTGATTGTTACCGATCGGTAATTTTTAAGTGTAGAAGCTGGAATTTCCAGATGTATTCCCGATCGGGAATATTTGGCGGCCAATCAAAGGGGGCAGAGAATTGATTTTAATGATTCACTCAATGCTCCCTTTGATTGTTAAAGCAATATATGAAACCTCTGCTTTTATAGAAAGCATAGGTGCGTGATAACGAGATGTGACAAGCATATCTAATTGCTGACACTATCTGTTTTGCTGTATAGTTTGGAGAAATCTTAACACGTCGGAAGCGGTATATGAAAAAAGTAAAACGGTTGTTAATCACGGGTCTTGCTATTTTTTTAATAGTTTGTTTTGTCATTTTTTTAATGATTGTGGTCCCCTCAAAACAAACACAAAATTTAACGACAGAAGAACAAGCCATTAAAAGCGCGGTAGCGCAGAATCAGGCAGAAGCGTTTGAACTGTTGGAAAATCTGGTTAATATCAACAGTAATACCGTCAATCTTGCCGGTGTTAAAGCGGTCGCTGATATCGTTGCGAAAGAATTAGAGGCACTTGGCTTTGACATTCGCTGGGAGAAGCCAGACGGTGTTAATCGTGCTGCCCACTTATTTGCCAGTCGCGAGGGAGGCATGGGCAAGCGAGTGTTACTGATCGCCCATGCGGACACCGTCTATGCCGAAAACAGCGAATTCCAAAAATTTAGCCGTGATGAATATAACGCCTATGGCCCAGGTGTGAGCGATAGCAAAGGGGGGATAGTGGTTATCATCCAAGCTCTAAAAGCACTCAAACAAGCAGGTCGATTAGAAGATAGCAATATTACGGTTGCGATTAGCAGTGATGAAGAAAATGTTGGTGAACCTGCCTTAGATGCGCGAGTACCGCTCATTAAAGCAGCTGAAGCAAGTAATTACGTGTTGGCTTTTGAATCTAGTGGTGACTTCAGTGAAGTTATGACAGCCAGACGTGGCATGGCTTATTGGCAATTGAATGTTAAAAATGAAGATGCCCTAGATCTAGAAGATGCTTCATATGAGAATGACTTTATGTTTAGTGTAAATTTTATTGTTGGTGGCACTGCGATAGATAGTGAAGCGGGTCATGCGTTTGGTAAAGGCAATGTTATTCCGCAAAAAACAGTGGCTACTGGCGTTATTCAGTGTGATACAAGATCACATTGTCAACAGATACAAACTGAGATGGAAGCCATGATAAGTCAAACGGACGATCGTTCAGTCCCGACAGAGGTTACGATGGCATTCAATACCGATGAAGCTGGCGATAACAATAGCTTAAGTTGGCAATTAATTACGGAAGGTCAAGGCGGATATTCTGCAAAAATATTTCCCACTGAATATGGCCGTGCGGCCATATTCGAAATGGCACGCATTTTATCTATCTTCACAAGCAATATCACAAATAAAAACGATGCTATTCTAAGCAGTGCATCTATTTTATCAAACTTTGAGCAAGCATTAATGAACGAAGGTAACTATGGTTTAACTTTTAATACAGGTGTCACTGCAGGAGGTACAGAAGTCGCATTTGGTCTCGAAACTAGCATCGCAAATGTCAGCGGGAAAAGCAGCCATGCTCAACAAGCAATAAGCTATGGTGAAATAAGGTACCTTTCACAGGAACAGTGCGAGAAAACACAACAACAGATGGACGAAATTGTTGCTGCTGCAAACACCAATAGCAGAGCAGATACAACTGCCGATCTCGAATTTGTGACCATATGCAAACCAAGCATGCCGGTTAGTGATGGCAATGAAGCTTTGCTCAAAAAGTTAAACCATATTAATGGTGCGTTGGGCTATGGTGAAGTCAGTGCTATGGATGTAATCAAGCTTGGCACTGCCGATATCAACTATGTTGCTGATCTTGACAATATTGAAGGTGGCCTTGATGGCTTAGGACCTGTCGGTGGGCATAGTCACTCTATTGAAGAAAATATGCAAATAGATTCACTGATCAAAGCGACAGAACGAGCTGCAATATTGATTGATCGGTTAACGCATGCTAGGCGTTAGATTGCTATATTTGTTGTGGTTTGAGTTGCATCGGATGAAGTATGCCAGAATGCGCTGATTGCCGCGATCCCCTGTGCGCCACATTGCCTTGCTTTGGATAGATGTATCATTTGCATACCGCCTAAGGCATATATGGGTAAATCGACCTGGGTAACGAGTTCAGCGAATGCTTGCCAACCCAGTGGTTTTGCTTGCGGATGAGAAGTAGTTTCCAATACTGGAGAAAGCGTGACAAAGTCAACATTGATTGCTACTGCATGGCGTAATTGTGCAAGATCATGGCAGGCGGCACAAACCCATTTGTCCATATTCATTGGGCGAGATTGACAGGCCATTAGGCGCGCACTTGTTAAGTGTATGCCATCTGCATCGATGGTTTTAGCCAGTTCAATATTTGTGTTCAGTAGTAGTGTGGCTTTATATTGCCGACAGAGTTGTAAAGATTTTTGCGCAAGTATTTTATAAGGTTTATCGGCTAAGCATTTTACTCGCAGTTGTACTAATTTGATGTCTTGGTGTAATGCATTTTCCAATGTAGATAAAAAAGTATCCGTATCACTGTCTAAATCTCCAGTAATAAGGCAATATGGTGGTAGTATTTTATTTCCATACATAGTTTGATTCCTTAGTTTCTGTCGTTACTATGAGAGAGCTATCTGTGAAATTATGCTAAATTTCACAGAATAAGTCTACGGGTGTATGCCCATGATACTTCAAGAAATTTGAACTATTTGGACAGTCTTGCTTGCTTGACAAAGGCTGAAAAAAAAGCGAATATTTTTCTAGGATAATAGGAAACCGCCACCAATTTGTAGCTAAAAGCGCATAAAAGGAGAGGGGAATGAGGGACACTAAATGGCGCACTTTCATATTCGGTATAGTCTTAGCCTGTTGGACTTGTCTGTCGAATGCCTCTGATTTACAAACCAATGTAACTTACCTTGATCAAGGATGGGATGAGATCCGACAACCGTTCTATTTCACACCGCAGGGATCTCGTATGATCCCAGTCAAATGGTTTATGGCACTTGAGGCTATAAATGTTATTTTCTGACCATGCTAATTTAAAGCGATACGGGTTCATCGAAGCAGAAAACTCAAACCCTTTAAATCCTTATGGATTACCGATTGGCTTCGCGGTTGATACGCATTCGATCCCTGGTCGTGGACCCTCATTAGGATTCACTTGTGCGGCTTGTCACACCTCAAACGTGACGGTAAAGGGTAAAGTTATCCGGGGAGATGGTGCTCCGGCGAATTTAGATTTCGATACATTCTATGCTGAACTGGCGGCAGTGGTTGCGCACACTTACTTTGACGAGGACGCTTTTAAACGATTTGCGAATCGTGTTCTCCCAGATCCAACGCCATTGACGATTGGCGAATTGCGCTTACAATTTACAGAATTTCAAGCGATGATGGCAGGGGAGGCTGTCATGCGTAGACCGGTATTTCCCTCAGGATTTGGGCGAGTCGATGCGTTGACTCAGATCATCAACACCTTGTCAGTATTGGGTCAGAAGGAACCAACTAATTTACGTGCCGTTAAAGCCCCTGTAAGTTACCCACATCTTTGGCTGACACCTCAGCTCGAGTTTGTGCAATGGGATCCGGTGGCTGCCAATCCCATTGCACGAAATGCGGGAGAAGCGCTGGGCGTGTTCGTCACCGTAAAACTTCACGGACCAAAGGAAGAATGGTATGACTCATCGTTATTGATCAATGAATTGTATGCGCTTGAACAGTGGGTTAAGGATTTAAAACCGCCGCCGTGGGAGACAAATATTTTTGGTGCATTTGATCAAGCGTTAGCCGCAACGGGCGAGGCGCTTTATAAGGACAACTGTGTGATTTGTCATAATGCACCGCCGTACCAACGTACCGATCCTGCTGAAAATCCGTGTGGTAAAACGTTTATTAAAATTGGACGAACCAACTACAAAGAAGTGGGTACTGATCCACTATATATAGAGGCATTGCTCCAGCGACTTGTCCGTACGAACGAGGCAACAGTAGAAATCAATGAGGGTAAAAGTGTGGTTCCCGCACTACTCTTCTTCAAAAATACTGTGGGTGCGGTTGTGATAAAAGCAATGGATGAACTCAAGCTCAGCAA
>JAZGGN010000100.1:0-3512 GCA_036480475.1 Gammaproteobacteria bacterium | reverse complement strand
TATCCTGAGCTCCTCTAACACCCTGATTCGGTTCATAGTTTCCCCTCATGGTTATCCACATAAGGTAAGTTTAGAACCGGACAGATGGCGTGCTATTAACTCCGGACATTTAGCGTGTCGCTAACATTAAAAGAACATTAATTTGACAAATAGCCTAACTACATGTACTATTAATAGAACTTCGTGCACTCTTGAGATAAAGAGGCGATTTGGACCGCAGCACACAGTAAGAATTTTGAATTAGCTTGGGGGTATATATTATGAGTGCAGAAGTAGCAGAAGTAACCGTCTCACCGTCCGATAGATTTAATGTATTGACATATTACAAACAGTTACGCAAATATTACGAACAGCTAGACTATGATCGCCCTAAAAATCCAAGGGCTCAAGCTCAGAAACAGATAGAAATATGGTCGCACGAGATTGTAAAACAACTACTCCTTCAGAATGATGTTGAGCAAATTGTATCGACACTTACGCCTTCGTACGACCTCAACGAATGGTGCGACGGATACTATCTAGACATACCAACACAACACCACGACGAGTACCGCAAGCTTTTGGAAAAAAAGATCGAAAACATGGTTGAGACGCGTAAAGCAAGAGAAGAGACGGCAGCATCTCGTGCAGAACGAACTAATCAGGCAACGACCAGAAGCGCCACACGTAATACAATGTTTGGTGGGCCTGCACCCGTGGCCATCCCCTCGTCTCCACAGATGGCAACAACATCAAGCATGCTTTTTTCTGCCCCTACCTCTGAAGAAAGGATAACAACAGAAACAGAAGTAGGGTGTGTTGATAAGCAGGATGCAAAAATACCTGAATGGGTGTGGCCTTCCGCTGCCCCTGCTTCTGAAAGCGAGACGATAGCAGAAAAGCAGGCATGGGTGATGATGATTACGGACACGATCCTCACTTTTGTAGCCTTTTTCATAAGGTTAAGAGTGCATCTATTGAGAACTCTTAACAGCGACGAAGATATTTTTCCTCCTGCTGACATCTCCCAAGTATCCACGGGACCGTCGCGCTAAATCGATTCGGCCACGATAGCTTTCTCTTGCTGCGGCTGTCCTCGTCAGTCGCTCTCAGGGCGCAACACATATTCAACGACTGCTCAAGTGACGCGCCTCAGTCATAGTCAACAAACCGCTAATACGATATAATCCTATATTCGCCAATGACCAGTAACACATAATCACGGCGTACTGACATATTCAATGAACACAAACGAAATTAAACAAGTCTCCATTGTCATCCCCATTTACAATGAAGTTGACAACATAGCCCCCTTATTCAGCGAAATCAGCGCAGTGCTGGAGGATGAATACGGTTATGAAGTCCTCTTTGTGGATGATGGCAGTGATGACGGCAGCCAAGAAAAGTTAGACCAATTGGCTAAGCAGCACTCACAAATACGAGTCATTAAGCACCCCCAGAACCGTGGTCAAAGTAATGCCATTATCTCTGGCGTAAAGGCCGCCCGTTATCTGTGGACGGTGACGCTGGATGGCGATGGTCAAAATGATCCAGCGGATATTCCTAGGCTCATATCTACCTTAAATCAGCACCAACAACCTGCTGTGGTGGTGGGTCACCGCCACAAACGTAATGATCCGTGGCTAAAGCGCGTATCGTCTAAAATTGCCAATAAAGTGCGTCGCAGCTTGCTGCATGATGATTGCCCCGATACCAGTTGCAGCTTAAAGTTATTCCCGCGCGATGAATTTTTAAAATTACCTCATTTTAACCACTTACACCGCTTTTTACCCGCATTATTCAAGCGTGCCGGTCTCAATATCATTAATACGCCGGTTAACCACCGCCCTAGAACCCGTGGCAAATCAAAGTATGGCGTGAATAACCGATTATGGGTAGGCATTTACGACTTACTTGGTGTAAGATGGCTGCTCAAGCGTCCCTGTCAAAACGAGATTGACTGAACATGAGTACCACTGAAATTATTTGGGTCACCACAGGCTTTGCTGGACAAGCGCTGTTCAGCGCGCGTTTTGTCATACAATGGCTGAAAAGCGAAAAATTAAAGCAAAGCATTATACCCATTGAATTTTGGTATTTCAGTATTCTTGGGGGGATCACCCTGCTTTCTTATGCGATATATAAAAAGGATCCCGTTTTTATTTGTGGGCAATTGTTTGGTGTACTGGTTTACACGCGCAATTTATATTTTATCTACAAAAAGCCTAGACTGATAGAAGCACAATGAAACTGTTAGTGACTGGCTGTGCTGGCTTTATCGGTGCAGCAACAAGTGCTGCCTTACTTGAACAAGGCCATACCCTCATCGGCATTGATAATCTTAACGATTATTATGATGTCAATTTAAAAAAAGCACGTTTAGATCAACTGCGCCAGTATGATTCATTTCAATTTTATGCTGATGATCTCGCGGATAAAAGCGCCTTAGATAAGATTTTTCAGCAACACCGGCCCCACAAAGTCATTAACCTAGCCGCACAAGCGGGTGTACGCTATAGTTTGGAAAATCCACAGGCTTATGTGAACAGTAATTTAGTTGGCTTTGTTAACTTATTAGAAGCCTGTCGCCACTATGAAGTCGCGCATCTTTTATTTGCCTCGAGCAGTTCGGTGTATGGTGATACACACACATTACCGCTCACCACCACACAATCGACCGATGAACCCTTGAGCCTATATGCCGCCACTAAAAAATCAAATGAATTACTGGCACACAGTTACAGTCATTTATATGGCTTGGCGGTCACTGGATTACGTTATTTCACCGTCTATGGCCCGTGGGGACGACCCGACATGGCACCTTTTATTTTCACCCAGCGCATACTTAATAACCTTGCCATTGATATTTTTAATGGCGGTCAGCACCGCCGTGATTTTACTTTTATTGACGATGCTGTGAATGCTACCGTTCAACTACTATCAGGCGAACATTTTAACCTTTACCCGAACACCATACCTTACAAAATTTATAATATCGCTTATGGACAAAGTATTGAGCTGGATTATTTCATTGGCTTAATTGAGAAGACACTGGGGAAAACAGCGTTAAAAAACATCCAAGACAAACAAGCAGGCGATGTCACCAACACCTGGGCTGATATCAGTGAATTACAACGCGATATTGCTTACCAACCACAAGTAACTTTAGATAAAGGGATCCCTAAATTTGTTGATTGGTTCAAGGCGTTTTATCCCGGAAAAAACAGTTAACCTCTACCGCAGCCGATTAATGCACTGAGTCCCAGGGGCGAGTCAATATACCCGTTATCCTTCAAAGAGGGCACTTAATTAAGGTTTCCCGATAACTCTGAAGTTTAGCTTTTGGCGCCCAGATTGGGTGTAGATTTGGACAAAAACAAGAAAAATCACGCGGATTTTAGTGTACTATAGAAGTTACGCATTGACGACACCCTTTTAAAATGGTGGTACAATTTTCTGAACATAAAAAGGAGAGATGTGCCAATGATAAGGAAAATAACCCGTCCATCAACAGCAGCCTGTTCACTAGGCAC
>JAZGGN010000099.1:0-4823 GCA_036480475.1 Gammaproteobacteria bacterium | reverse complement strand
ATATCCATTTGCATGGCGATCAAAATATTCAATTTTATACGAAATTAAAAACAGTCACCACGCGTTGGTTTGGTGATGAAACCAGCCGCAGCGATTTTACATTGCCGACCACAGGAGATTAAAAATGGCAACAATAGGATTTATTGGCTTAGGTCATATGGGCGCACCGATGGTGCATAATTTACTGGCAGCACAACATGAAGTGATTGTTTACGATGTTAATGCGTTAGCCATGCGGCCTGTCGTGGAAGCCGGCGCTGTTGCGGCTGAAAATTTAGCGGCGGTTGCCAAAGCGCCGATTATTTTTACTATGTTGCAGATCGGTGAGCAAGTTAAAGACGTGTGTGTAAGTGAAGACGGTTTATTTAAGCACGCGCACAAAGAAACCCTGTTTATTGACAGTTCTTCGATTGATATCGTCACGTGTCGACAATTACATCGCATGGCTGAAGAACATGGTTTTAAATATTTGGATGCGCCGGTGTCTGGCGGGGTGGCTAGCGCACAAGCGGCCGGCTTAACCTTTATGGTTGGCGGTGATCCGCAAGTGTTTGCTGAGGCCAAGCCGATATTGCAAGTCATGGGTAAGAAAATCGTCCATGCGGGCAGTGCAGGTGATGGTCAGGCCGCGAAGATCTGCAATAATATGATTTTAGGGGTTTCCATGATTGCGATATCAGAAGCCTTTATCTTAGCGGAAAAATTAGGATTATCGGCCGAAAAATTATTTGAAATCAGTAACAATGCGACTGGTCAATGTTGGGCGATGAGCCATAACCCGCCGATACCCGGTGTCGTCGAAAACGTGCCAGCCAATCATGATTACCAGGCAGGTTTCAGTGCCAGTATGATGCTTAAAGATTTAAATTTAAGTCAGCAAGCGGCTCAAAGCGTGGCTGCTTATACGCCCCTTGGCCAGCAAGCCACCCAAATTTATACGGATTTTGTTGAACATGGAAACGGACTGGTTGATTTTTCAGCAATTATTAAACTGATGACTGAGCCTAAAAAAGGCAGTTAACTTCGTAGCGAGTATATACCCGCAATCTGGGCGCCACCTGTCCCGCCGTGTTGAGAGGGGAAAACCTTTACGCCTACCACATTGCGTCCTTAAACTTTAAGTGCCCTCTTTGACGGATAACAGGTATAAAAATGGCAGCTTATTTGTTATACTGCGGCCTTCTGGGCATGTTTTGACCTCTTACAGGTGTGAATGATTATGGCGAACCAAAGTAAATGCAAGTATAGAGTTAGTTTTATCAATCAGGATAAAATTTATGATATCTATGTTGGTAAAGTTTGCGAAAGTGAAATGTTTGGTTTTATTGAGCTAGAGGATATCATTTTTGGCGAAAATACTTCTGTCGTGGTTGATCCTTCTGAAGAGCGCTTAAGAGTTGAATTTTCTGGCGTCACACGCACGTATATTCCGATGCACGCCGTGCTGCGTATTGATGAAGTTGAAAAAGAAGGGATCGGCAAAGTACGAGAATTAAAGGAAGGCAAGAGTAATGTTACCATGTTCCCGGGTGTGACTAAGCTGGGGCGTCCGGACAGTGATCAGAAATAGACGGTTTATATTTATAGCGCGTGCAGTGTCTGCATGATTCAAAAAATTTTTTACCGGAAAATGACGGAGTAAATCTTATGAACAACTTCGACATTAAACAACTTGCTTGGGAAAAGAGTAATGGCTTGATCCCAGCCATTATCCAGGATGCACGTAGTGGCACGGTATTGATGCTCGCTTACATGGACCAAGATGCTTTGCGTACGACCTTAGTCAAAAAACGTGTGACCTTCTACAGTCGCAGCAAAAAACGTTTATGGACCAAAGGCGAAACTTCCGGTAATTATTTAGAACTAGTGAGCGTCCATCCGGATTGTGACCAAGATACCCTGCTCATTCAAGCCATCCCCACAGGTCCTGCTTGTCACTTAGGCAATAAAACGTGTTTTAACAGCGCTGGTGCAACCGCTTGGGAAATCATTCAAGAGTTAGAAAAAATTATCCAAAATCGCAAAAAAGATCTACCAGAAAAAAGCTATGTCACTTCTTTACTCAAAGCCGGCATTAAAAAAATCGCACAAAAGGTTGGTGAAGAAGGCGTTGAAGTTGCACTCGCCGCGGTGAGCGATGACGCAAACGAATTGAGCGAAGAGGCGGCTGACTTAGTGTTTCATTTGTTAATCCTGCTGCAAGCGCGTGAGCTTTCACTTGCCGATGTGTTGAGGGTACTGCAAGCGCGTAGAAAGTAAGTTCAATTCGGCTGATCCTGAATTTTGAAATAGAAAAGTATTATTGTGACAAATGAAAGAGAAGATTCGAGTTCTCAGTTCTCACTTTCTGAGCTGTTTTATAACATGGTTATTCCTTCCCGGGACTTGCCTGCTATTCAATCTGGTGGTGAGCTAAGAAACAACGAATTTCTATCTTTGTCAAAAGCCTTTGCTCTTCAGTGTTTGCGTCGATATGAAAGCTCTCCTAAATCCAGCAGGAAAGAGCAAGTAGAAAGCTTCAGGGAAATTATTGAAAATGCAAAAACGCTTTCTGAACTGCACCAACACGCATATCTAGCCTATGAAAGTGCAAAGCTTGCTTCCAGTAAGAGTCGATTAGCAGATTGTGCTCTCGAAGGGCTGATTGTTTTCCCGCTATGTTTGCAAATGCTCGAACGTGTTGAAAAATTAAAGGCATTAGATGAACTTCGGGAAATTGATATTGTTAATTGTATGTATTACTTGATTAATATGCAGTGCCCCGATGATGATTATCTTGGTAAGAGTGAAGATCGAAGAGCGGCTCAGAGATTATTTGAAGCAAGCAAAGATGCGATATTATGTTTATTATTCCAGTTAAGCCATAGTCATCCGGGGGTCACTCTTGTTGGCGAACCTTATAGGGGTGATTATGGCGCGCAAAAGCAGCTATATCAATTTAGCATGGCTTATTCTAAGCAATGCTTGAAAACAATTTCTGATCGTATAAGTATCTCACCTGTTGGAAAATATGATTTCCCAACATTGATTATACTGATCGCTAGGCAAAAAGATATACTTACAGAATTTCGCTATTTGCGCACAAATAATTCTCAAAATCCTTGTTGTCTTCTTATTGATGATTGCTTACAAATAAAAAAATCCTTTGCAGGTAAAGATAATGATGTCTTTTATCCAGGTCAATTTAAACAATCTTTAAACCCGTTGTTAAAAAAAATTAGCGGGCAACCATGGCAGTATTTATTCATTCCAATATTACGAGCACTTTTACCAAAAACATTTCGGCAAGAGATTACACAAGTTATCATAGAAGCATTAACAGAAGATCAAGCGCAAGAACGTAAGTATTTGAAAAAAATATTTGCAGTTGAAGCCAATAAAGATTATGCGAGCTATCTCGCAGCAGTGGCATTGATCGATAGCGGCTATGATCGTCAATTTATATTTATGCTTAACTCTGATCTTGATCCGTCAATATTATCACTCTGTGAAGCGTCTAAAGGTAATATCGGATCAGGAGAATGTAAATTTTTGTTATTAAAAGCAAGCATCATGATCGATATAAGGCAATATCAAGGAAGGCATTCTAAGGCTCAAAGAAAATGTTTAGCAAAGATCTTCGCAGCAATTGATCCAAATGAGTTGGGGGCTGCATTAAGTGAGTTTGGCAAGAAGAGTGAAAGGTGTGCTGTGGTGGTTAAAAATGCACAAGCTGGGCTAGAGTTCTTCGCAGCAGAAATATCAGAGGCGGAAGAAAAACATTCTGATCTTGTCGATGAAATAAATCAAAAAATTGAACGAAAAAAAATAGAACTTCAAAGAACTCAAGAAACTGATCCTGATAAACCATCAAATTTACTCAGAGTAAAACTTTTAGATATTCTTAAGTCTGGTTATTTAGGAAAGTTTGAAAATTTTAATAGCAGGACTTTGGCGTTTCACGTGACTGAGGCAGCAGGCACTTCCTTGGGGCTTAGCTTAGTTGTCTCGCGAATATTTTCAATGCTTTTACCTCACCAATCTCGCTTAGATCAAACAGAGCGATGTGTGGATACCATCGGTGATACCAGCATGAGTGCTGACAAATTGCTTCAAGAACTAGTAAGAATTAAAAATGAGGTTTTATTCACTCATAAATCAAAATTGGGAAGTAAGAGTGGTTTAGCTGAGTGTATAGACAGCATGATATCGGCATTGGAATCAGAAGATCGACTAAAATTCAGGCGTCGCGATCAAGAACGTAGTGCGCGCCAAGCGTTGGTTGCTGAGAGCAGTGGAGTTAGTTCTGCGAGAGTATCTTCAGTATCTTCTCCCGCAGGTAGTCGATCATCTCCCAATTTTTTTGATAGCACTCCTGCAGGAGGTAATGCTGAAACATATGTCGATCCAACTAAAGGTGTGGTTTTAAAAGTTACCAAGTTAAATTCTGGGACATCTTCAAACCAGAGTTCAGGTGGTCCATCAACAGCAATTGTGACCTCTGCTTTTTCGGCTCATACTGGGGTGTGGACGTGGCCTACTAAAGATGCAGAAACCGATCTTAAAGCCAGTGATGATTACTGCTTAAAGGGTTCTTCACTGGGTTCCGGCTTTTAGATAGATAGCAAGTGTAGCCTGGATAAGCAAGCGTAGCGAGCGCAATCCGGGTTTTCTAACTTATATTTTTATACCTCACCAAATCCTTGTGTAATATCAATATAGAAGTTACGCATTGACGACACCCTTTTAAAATGGTGGTACAATTTTCTGAACATAAAAAGGAGAGATGTGCCAATGATAAGGAAAATAACCCGTCCATCAACAGCAGCCTGTTCACTAGGCAC
>JAZGGN010000098.1:0-2086 GCA_036480475.1 Gammaproteobacteria bacterium | reverse complement strand
AGGAACGGTCACGAAATAACTTCCGTGTTTAGCGCTCAGATTTATGCCAGATTGAATCGTTTCGATTGAGAAAAACCGCAGAACTACCCGAGGTAATACGAGGATTTTTCGAGTGAGCAACGATTCAAGATGGCGTGAAGGTGAGATGCAAAACCGGAAGTTATTTCGTGACCGTTCCTAACGGGTGTATCGTCTATTATTGATGCGCCAGCACAATTTCAGTTGCTTGGTGTAACCATGGTGTGTAGTCTTCTGGCTTGGCTTTAATCAATGCGGTTAGCTGGCTTAGTTTAACCCAGCGAAACGCCATCGCTTCTTGCGGGTTAATATTGAAATCAGAAAGCTGAGTGCGGCCAATGAAAACATGATCTAATTCATGTTCGATTAAGCCATTGTCCAAATCTGCTTTGTAGATAAAATTGCCAACTTCTTTGAGTGTGGTTGTAAAGCCCATTTCTTGTTGTAAACGTTTTTCTGCCGCTTTTAAAATCGATTCGCCGGGTGATGGATGGCCACAGCAGGTATTAGTCCATAGGCCGCCACAGTGATATTTAGAAGTTTGCCGTTGTTGTAGTAAAACTTCAGTATCTTCAGCTTGGTGCCGTAGTATGAATATTGAAAAAGCGCGGTGTAGCAATCCTTGCTGATGGGCAATTAGCTTATTGCTAATCCCAATTGCTCGGTTTTGCTCATTGACGAGAATGATTTGTTCATTCATAGTAGTAAGTTGCCCAGTTTCGGATTAAGCCCGGGCTGAGGTTAAACCTAGAAAAGCAGTTGGCAGTCAGTAACTCGCACAACTCTTTGATTCATCTAACTATATAAAAAAAGTGCTCATCACCATTTAGGTAACCACGCATTTTTTTATTACGTTATCTAAATCAAATAGTTGCACGATTTATCTGCCTGCAACCGCCTTTTCTAGGTTAAAATATTATCAAGATGATATCAAGCTATTAAGGAATAAAAGTCTATGGAACTTGAAACGAATATAAGCGATCAAGATAGTGCTTTTGATGTGACTTTCAACAGTGAGAGTGCGCTTTATAAAGCTTATATGCCCTTCGTTAAGAGAGGCGGGTTATTTGTTCACAGTGATACAGAACAAAAATTGGGACAAGGTGTGACTCTGAAGATTAAGTTGCCAACGAGCAACAAAATTTATACGATTGTCGGTAAAATCATTTGGATTACGCCAAAAGCAGCACAAAACGCTAAGCTGGCCAGTTTTGGGGTAGAATTTAGTGGAGAAAGCGGGCAATGCTTGCGAGTGGTGATTGAGCAGCAATTAGAGAATTTGCTACAATCCAATGCAACAACAGGAATAGTTTAAAGAATGGTCACGAAATAAGTCTGTGCTCGAACTCGAAGCGAGTATAATTTACTCAATTTATTTCGTGACTGTTCCTAACGTCATAAAATTATGTTAATTGATTCACACTGTCACTTAAATTGTCTTGATTTGACGGCATACGATAATGATTTATCGCAGGTGCTTGCTGCCGCCAAAGCAAATAATGTTGGTTTTATGCTCTGTGTTTGCATTGATTTAGATAACTATCCTGATGTCTTAGCCATTGCCAAAGCACACCCCAATATTGCTGCTTCAGTCGGGGTTCACCCCAATGTGGTACTTGAGCAAGAAGTGGCTGTCGAGACCCTGGTTAAGCTGGCAGAGGATGAAAATGTCGTTGCCATTGGTGAAACTGGCTTAGATTATTATCGTAGCCAAGGAGACTTGAGCTGGCAACAACAGCGCTTTTGCAACCATATGGAAGTTGCAAAGCAAGTGGATAAGCCCTTGATTATTCACAGCCGTGCTGCACGTGAAGATACACTCGCCTTAATGCGTGAGCATAATGCAGAGCAAATTGGCGGCGTTATGCACTGTTTTACCGAAACTTGGGAAATGGCAAAGCAATGTTTGGATTTAGGTTTTTACATTTCATTTTCTGGGATTGTAACCTTCAAAAATGCGCAAGATTTGCAACAGGTTGCAAAAAAAGTACCACTGGATCGTTTGTTGGTCGAAACAGACTCACCTTACTTAGCCCCCGAGCCATATCGTGGTAAAAGTAATCAACCC
>JAZGGN010000097.1:0-6051 GCA_036480475.1 Gammaproteobacteria bacterium | reverse complement strand
CGTATCGCGGTTAATCGTGAAATCATGGCTGACCTTGAAACCCCTTTGACGTGCTATTTGAAACTCGCGAACCAACCTTACTCTTATCTTTTCGAATCCGTCCAGGGGGGTGAAAAATGGGCACGCTATTCTATTATTGGCTTGCCTTGCCAAACTCGCATTCAAATAGAAGGGGATCATATAAAAGTAATTTCAGGAAATAAAATCATTGAAGAAACGCAAACATCCAATCCATTTTCCTGGATCAGGCAATACCAAAAAAAATTCACAGTTGCCAAGCATCCTGATTTACCACATATCAGTGGGGGCTTAGTCGGCTATTTTTCTTACGATACAGTACGCTATATCGAAACAAGACTCGGAGCCTGCCCAAATTCTGATCCATTAAGCATTCCAGACATCATTCTATTAGTTTCAAATGAAGTCATTTTATTTGATAATCTTAAAGGCACGCTACACTTATTAACGCATGTTGATCCACAGAAAAATCATGCCTGGGAACAAGCACAACAACGCTTGGACGAATTAGAGCAAGGACTTAAACAACCTTATACGCTCGCACCCTTGTCACCACAACAGCAGCATAATGACATTGACTTTAACATTTCTCAAAACAAACCAGATTATATACAAGCCATCAAAAAAATTAAACGCTATATCAGTGATGGTGATGTTATGCAAGTGGTTTACTCTCTGCGTTTAGAGACTAAATATGAGGAACAACCGCTACAATTATATCGTGCATTACGCTGTTTGAATCCTTCGCCATATATGTACTATCTTAATTTCGATAATTTTCAAGTTGTCGGCTCTTCACCTGAAATTTTAGTGCGCGTTGAAAACGGTGATGTGACGGTTAAACCGATTGCTGGTACGCGCAAACGTGGCCAAACCACTGCACAGGATGCGGCTTTAGAAAAAGAATTACTCAGTGATCCTAAAGAATTAGCGGAGCACCTCATGCTGATTGACCTCGGTCGCAATGACATTGGCCGAGTCAGTGAAACTGGCAGTGTTAACGTCACTGAACACATGGCCATAGAACGTTACTCACATGTCATGCATATCGTGTCTGAAGTACAAGGTCGTTTAAAAGCAGGCTACGATAGCATCGATGCCCTATGTGCAACCTTACCTGCGGGCACGTTGTCCGGCGCACCTAAAGTACGTGCCATGGAAATCATTGATGAATTAGAAACAATCAAGCGCGGCATTTATGGTGGTGCGATCGGCTACTTCTCCTGGGAAGGCAATTTAGACACGGCCATTGCAATTCGTACAGCAATCATTAAAGATCAAATGATCCACGTACAGGCGGGAGGGGGTATTGTTTATGACTCTGATCCTGAACTCGAATGGCAAGAATGTATGAATAAAGCCAAAGCCATAGCTTCAGCCATTGCTATGGTAAAACAAAGTTTATGACCATGAATATTTTAATGATTGATAACTACGATTCTTTTACTTATAACTTGGTTCACTACCTCAGTGAACTTGGTGCGCAAGTCAAAGTCGTGCGCAATGATAAAATTAGTGTAACTGACATTGAAAAAATGGACCCCGATAAAATTGTCATTTCACCAGGCCCATGTACCCCGAATGAGGCGGGCATTTCGTTAACTTTAATTGCACACTTTGCTGAGCGATATCCTATACTGGGCGTATGCTTAGGCCATCAGTGTTTGGGGCAAAGCTTTGGTGGCAAGATCGTACAAGCCAAAAAAATCATGCATGGTAAAACAGCGAAGATATTCCATCAAAGCCAAGGTATTTTGCATGGGTTAACTAACCCATTTACAGCAACACGTTATCATTCACTGGTGATCGAACCCGCATCGCTGCCCGATTGTCTATCATTAACCGCATGGACACAAAACGAAAACAACGAGGTTGAAGAAATTATGGCAGTTCAACATCAAGACTATCCACTCTATGGGGTACAATTTCATCCAGAATCTATCATGAGTGAATTCGGCCATGAACTACTAAAGAATTTTTTAAATGTCTAATAGTAATATAAAACAAGCGATTGCTAAACTCATTGATCATCATGATCTGACAATAGAAGAAATGCGTACTGCTGTCAAAATCATCATGAGCGATCAAGCAACCGCAGCACAGATCGCTGGCTTTTTAATTGCGCTGCGCATGAAAGGCGAAACCGTGGATGAAATCACCGCAGCAGCACAAGTCATGCGTGAACTTTGTCAGCCTGTCGCGATACACGATCCAAATTTGATCGATATTGTGGGGACTGGTGGTGATCAAGCGAATACTTTCAACATTTCAACCACCAGCGCTATCGTTGCTGCGGCCGCGGGATGTAAAGTCGCTAAACATGGCAACCGATCACTTTCCAGTCAATCTGGTAGTGCTGATCTACTCAGCGCTGCGGGTGTTGAATTGGATCTAACGCCTGCGCAAATTATTCAATGTATCGATAAAATCGGGATTGGTTTTATGTTTGCACCGCACCACCATCCTGCCATGCGCTATGCGGGTGCACCACGTAAAGAATTAGGGGTTAGAACTTTATTTAATTTGCTCGGCCCGTTGACCAACCCAGCGAATGTGAAACAACAGATCTTCGGTGTCTACGATAAAAAATGGTTATTGCCTATGGCTAAAGTAATGCAGCAACTCGATTGCAAACATGTGATGGTTATTCACTCACAAGATGGCTTAGATGAAATCAGCATTGCTGATAAAACATTCATCACTGAATTAAAACAGAGTAAAATTAAGCAATATGAGGTAACACCTGAACAGTTTAATCTACCACGTGCTAAACTAAATGATATTAAAGTTAATTCACCACAAGAGAGTTTAAAAAGAATGCAAAATGTTTTAGATAATACACCTGGTGGTACTCGAGATATCGTTATTTTAAATGCAGGAGCTGCTATTTATGTGGCTGGTATGACAGAAACCTTAAATGAAGGCATTCAATGTGCCGCACAAACCATTGCCAGTGGTGCAGCCAAGGAAAAACTACAACAATTTATTACTTTAACCAAGGATTTAAAAAATCATGCCAACTAGTATTTTACAAAAAATTTCTAGCCAGAAAAAGCAGGAAGTCAGCGAGCGTCAAGTCCATATTCCATTATCCGCATTGAAGCAGTATTGTATTGAAAGCCCGCCTGCGCTTGATTTTATTGCGGCAATACAAGACAAACTGACACAGAAAAAAAGTGCTGTCATTACTGAAATTAAAAAAGCATCCCCTAGCAAAGGCATTATTTGCGAGCATTTTGATCCGACTCAAATTGCGCAATGCTATCAAAGCGCCGGAGCCACCTGTATTTCAGTGGTCACTGATCAACATTTTTTCAAGGTAAAGATGATGATTTGGTACAGGTGCGCAGCGCTTGTGATTTGCCTATATTACGCAAAGACTTCATCATCGATGAGTATCAAATATATGAAGCACGCAATCTTGGCACAGATTGCATTCTGTTAATTGTTGCATTACTCAGTGATGAGCAATTAAAAACATTATATGAAATTGCAGTTGACCTGGGCATGGCTGTCCTAGTAGAGAGTCATAGCAAAGAGGAATTATTACGTGCATTAAAACTACCAACACCACTTATTGGTATTAATAACCGTGATTTACACACATTTAACACCAGCCTTGAAACAACTATCCAACACTTACCTTTAATTCCACAAGACCGCATTGTTGTGAGTGAAAGTGGCATACAGACACATGCCGATGTGGCTTACTTACAACAACATGGGGTAAGCACCTTTCTTATTGGTGAAAGTTTGATGCGCAGCAAAGATCCCAAAGCACACCTGGCGCAATTATTCCCAGAGTAAACTAAAAAAGATTTGCAACTTTACTTAATTATACTACACTGTTATGGCGATCCAGTAATTACCACACCGAGGGAGAGAGTGTAATGACAAACTTGATAAAAAAACGCTCATTTATTTTAGCGTTTATTTCGATACTTTTCACTTTTTTAATAACTAGTGCCTATGCTGACAGCAAAAAAATGAAAATGGGCTGGTTAGGGTGTAAAGATTTAAAAAAGGAATTAAAGCTAACGGATGTACAGAAAACAGAATGGAAGGAAACAAAACAAAAAATTATGGCTTTGCATAAAGAATACATACCAAAATTTAAAGCAGAGCGCGAAGAAGCAAAAGCAAAAATCATGGCAGAATCAAAAGAAAGAGAGCCCAATCTGAGAGTATTGTTTGAGGCTCGTAAAAATATGAAAGACGAATACAAAGATTTTCGTAAAAAAGTACGCAGATCTGAGCTTAAATTTTATAATGAATTAACGGCAGAACAAAAGAAAATAGTCTTCGCCCACAAGCAAAAGGCCATGGACAAGAAATATAAGAAAATGAACGATAAGTATGCCGAAATGGTGAGTAAAACGGACAAGACGGGCATGATGAAAGATGGCGATGGCGATGACGACGATGATGATGATAATAATGGCGACGATGACGATGATGATGATGATGATGATGATGATGACGACAATGGTGATGACAAGAAGAAAAAGAAAGGCTGGTGGTAATCAATGAGTGACCACTTGTTAGCTTTTACAAAATAATAATAATAATAGCAATGTTGTATCACTTTAGGGGAAGATTTTTAATCTTCCCCTTTTTTTTGCAATAACTCACGCACCACTATGATGAAACCAATTAAATTATTATTACTCCTCATCGCCATATTCATTTTACTCTATCAAACGACTGTGTTCTCCTCTAGCACCTCATCTAGCAAAGAAGCAACATTGGATGATGGCCAATTACATATCTATTTTTGTGGAACCGGCATTCCTGACCCAGATAATCAATGGCTAAGACATCCCTCTTGTTTAGCAATTGCATATGACAACCAGTTATTTTTAATCGATGCAGGTGCCGGTACCTCATTACGCTTATCAGAAATGGGATTACCTATTAATAAAATATCACGTGTTTTTCTTACGCACTTACACTCCGATCATTTCGCGGGTCTAGCCGCAGTGATTAATGAATCGTGGATTTTTGGCAGGACGACAAAGCTTCCTGTTTATGGTCCCTATGGATTAAAACAAGTGCTAAAGGGCATCGAGACGAGCTACCGCCCGGACGTTTGGTTTCGTTCTATTAATCGTCAAGGATTATTAGATCCCAATATTGCTCAAACGACCGCACATGTCATTGATATAGGGAATGAAGATAGCAAATTAGTATGGGATCACAACCAGCTTAGTCTTACTGCCTACCCTGTTTATCATGAACCTGTATTTCCAGCATTCGGCTACATGTAAATATAAAAACTGCAAAGTGTTTATTACAGGAGACACCCGCGTTTTTGAGGCTGAAGAGGATATATTCAAAAATGCTGATGTCGTCATAAGTGAAGCAATGAGTCGGCCATTACAACAGGAGAGATTAGAAGAGACAAAACTTACCGACAAACGAGAATATGAATTTTGGAAGCAAATCACTCATTATCACTCAGACACTCTAGAACTGGCGGAAATTGCACAAGAAGCCCAAGTGAAACAGCTATATTTAACACACTTGGCGCCCTCAATCGGAGTAAGCAAGGCAGACAAACAGGCATTTATCGCAGGCATGGACAAATATTATTCCGGACCTATCATAGTCGCTGATGATATGGATGAGATTGTGATAAGTAGCGACGACAACGGTGCCTGTCAGGTAGAGTATATCCCCAGCTCGACTGGGTAATATGACGAGGCGAAGATGAGGGAATAAAAACAGAGCTAAATTTTTGTTAAGGGGTCTGTTAAGGGGTCATCTGTTAAGTGTTAAGAGTGTTAAGGGGTCAGAAGGGGTCAGGGTCCAAGGGGTCAGGGTCAGGTTGCTTGTTTCTAAGGAGTTAAGGGTCTTAGGGGTCAGGGTCTTAAGGGGTCAGTCTTAAGGGGTCAGTCTTAAGGGGTCAGTCTTAACCCATCTTTGGCCATCGTAAAAAACATAATGATATAAATCAATTAGTTAACCTGTGGATAAATTATTTTGGGGCACTACTTATTTGCGTTTACCCGTTCGGACTTAGAGATAAGATTT
>JAZGGN010000096.1:0-9704 GCA_036480475.1 Gammaproteobacteria bacterium | reverse complement strand
GTCGACGAAGCTGGTCACTTTGCAATCGCTGGATCCACTATACATACGTTTTTTCTTGCCTGAACAAAACTTAAAAAATTTATTTCTTGGTCAAAAAATATTATTGGAGATTGAGGCTTATCCAGATGAAGAATTTGTCAGCGAAATCACGGCAATCAATGCCAAGGTAGATGAATCGACGCACAATATTGAAGTGCAAGCGACCGTGCCTAATTCTGATACGCGCTTATATCCTGGGGTATTTGCTAATATTCGCGTGCTACTGCCAGAAGCACAAGATGTCGTGACCGTCCCTCATACCGCCATAGACTACACCTTATACGGTAATTCAGTATTCGTCATTCGTGAAGAAGGCGAAGATCAAGATGGCCGACCTATTCTGCGTAGTTATCGCCAGTATGTGACAGTTGGTCAGCAGCGCGGTATTGATACTGCCGTTGAGGAGGGTTTGCGTGCGGGTGAATTAGTCATCGATTCAGGTCAAATGAAGTTAGGGAATGGCACGCGAGTGAAGATCGATAATAGCGTGAAGCTGGAGCAAAAACAGAATTTAGGTCCTTGAGAAGCATATGAATTTCACTGATATTTTTATACGTCGCCCGGTCCTTGCTTGTGTCGTTAGTCTGCTTATCTTAATGTTTGGCTTTCGCGCAGTCACTGAGTTACCTGTGCGAGAATATCCAGAGACATTCAGTACGGTGATTACGGTTCGTACGATGTATCCTGGTGCCAATGCTGAATTGGTACAAGGCTTTATTACCCGACCGATCCAAAAAGCGATGGCGAGTTCTGATGGGATTGACTTCATAATTTCTGAAAGTTCTGAAGGGGTGAGCCAAATCAAAGCGCAGATCGAGTTGGATTATGATCCGCGAGCGGCGTTTACCGACATCATGAGTAAAGTCGCTTCCGTTCGTAATGAATTACCGCGCGAAAGTGAAGATCCAGTGATCTTAAGTGAGACCGATGCGGATAGTCCGGTCATGTACATTGGTTTTAGTAGTGACGACTTAACGGTTGAACAAATCACTGATTATGTTGCGCGTGTTGCTCAGCCTAAAATCGAGTCAGTTTCTGGGGTCGCACAAGCACAAATTATGGGCGGCAGTATATTTGCCATGCGCATTTGGTTGGACCCCAATAAAATGGCCGCTTATGGCGTGTCACCCGTGGATGTTTCTGATGCTTTAGTTGCTAATAATTACCAAAGCGCGGCCGGTGGCGTGAAGGGTGAATATGTGGCGATTGGCGTGATCGCTGAAACGGATCTGCATGAGGTTAAGGAATTTGAAGATATTGTGATCCGTACAGAAGGGGGGTCACCGGTGCGGATCAGCGACGTGGCGACGGTCGAACTTGGTGGTGAAAACTATAATAGTGCGGTGAGCTTTAATGGGAAAAGCGGTGTTTTTGTCGGTATAACAACCACGCCCAGTGCGAATCCACTTCCCGTCATTACTGAAGTTAGAAACATATTCCCTGCCATTCTCAATGATCTGCCGCCCTCGATCAGTGCTGAAATTCAATACGATGCCACCGACTATATCCGTGCTTCGATTAAAGAAGTATTTAAAACCATTATTGAAGCGACGTTCATCGTCATTATTGTCATTTTTCTTTTTCTCGGTTCAGCCCGTGCCGTGATTGTGCCTATTATCACTATTCCCTTGTCTTTAATCGGCGTATTTTCATTGATGTTAATGTTGGGTTATTCGATCAATCTACTCACTTTACTGGCGATGGTATTGGCGATCGGCTTGGTGGTGGATGATGCCATTGTTGTTTTAGAGAATATCCATCGCCATATTGAACATGGTGAGACGCCGTTCGAGGCTGCCATTAAAGGCGCACGTGAAATTGCCGTGCCGGTCATTGCGATGACCATCACTTTAGCGGCGGTGTACGCCCCGATTGGTTTTCTTGGCGGATTGACCGGTGCTTTATTTAAAGAATTTGCCTTTACTTTGGCGGCGGCAGTCGTCATTTCGGGGGTGGTTGCTTTAACCTTAACGCCGATGATGTGTTCAAAATTATTGAGCAAGGAAGTAGGTCAGGGTCGTTTTGCGCAAGGGATTGACCGATTTTTTAATCGCTTACAAGTATTTTACCAAAAGATTTTGCAAGACTTACTCAAGTATCGTCCGATTGTTGTCGTGTTTGCGCTGACCGTATTGGCAAGCTTATACTTTCTTTACGCGAATACCCCCAAAGAAACGGCACCGGAAGAGGACTCAGGGTTGATTATTGTCTATGCGAGTGCACCAGAGTATGCCTCACTCGATTATGTACAAGCTTACAGTCAGCAATTTGGTGAAATTTTTAGTGGTTTCCCAGAAATGGAATATAATTTTACCATTGATACGGCGGGGATCACGATGACCAATACCAATGGGGGCAATCGCGCAACCGCCGGTTTGATTTTGAAGCCATGGGATCAACGTGACAGATCCTTAGGCGAGCTGACCTTGTCTCTACAGCAGCAAATCAATAGTATCACCGGATTACAATCAAATGCAGTCATCCCTAATCGCTTGCCCGCAGCAGGTGGTGGGGATGCGCCATTTCAGTTTGTAATCACCTCAACCAGTGATTATGAAGCCATCTATACGGTTGCAGAGGAATTTTTGCAAATTGCGCGAGACAGTGGCATATTTGCTTTTGTCAAAAATAATTTGCGCTTTGATAGGCCACAAATTGAAATGAGTATTGACCGTGAGAAAGCGGCCGATATGGGGATCACAATGGAGCGGATTGGTTCCGCTTTAGCAAGAGGGCTGTCTGAGGGTTATATCAATCGTTTCAGTGTTGAGGGTTATAGTTATAGGGTGATCCCGCAACTTGATCGCCGTTTCCGTTTACGCCAGCAAGATTTACAAGACATTTATATCAGCACTAAAAACGGTGATGTTGTTTCATTATCGACGATTGTCAAGGTAGAAGAAAAAACACAACCGAATTTGCGTAGCCAATTCCAACAACTGAATTCAGCTAGAATATTTGGTACGCTTATGCCAGGGTATACTTTAGGGGATGCGGTTGATTTTTTTGAAGCACAAGCTGCTGAATTATTACCCCAAGGAATGAGTTATGATTATTCTGGGCGCACCCGTCAATTTGTGAAGGAAGGCAAAGCGCTGATCATTGCTTTTTTCTTTTCGCTCATTATTATTTTCTTAGTGTTAGCGGCACAGTATGAAAGTTTCCGTGATCCACTGATTATTTTAATCAGCGTGCCGATGTCGATTTGCGGTGCATTGATCCCTTTAAATTTAGGTATGGCGACGATCAATATTTACACCCAGATTGGGTTAATCACATTGATCGGTTTGATCAGTAAACATGGGATCTTAATGGTTGATTTTGCCAATCATTTACAAATAGAGAAAGGCTTATCGATCCGTGAAGCCATTATAGAATCCGCCTCGATCCGCTTACGTCCGATCCTAATGACGACGGGTGCTATGGTATTTGGGGTAGTGCCGTTACTACTAGCACAAGGTGCTGGTGCAAATAGTCGCTTCGGTATTGGTTTGGTCATTTCTACCGGCTTAGCGGTCGGTACATTGTTTACTTTGTTTGTTGTGCCAACGATGTATACATTTTTAGCTAAGCAACGTAAGCCTAAGGAGATTGAGGCTGCTGGTGCTATTGAAGAAGTACCTGCAGGCTGATCCTTTGATTCATCTGGCGTAGCAAAAAAATGCGCTTGAAACCAAATATCCCGGCCAAATCAAGCGGGATAGGTCTGTCTGCAACTGCCTTTTCTAGGTTTAACCACCTTGGCCGATAATGTATTTATTCCATCAGGTGTTTAAAGGGGATACACAATGAGAACAATTAAATCATTAATTTGTCTAATTACTTTTAGTTTAGTCTTGGTTGCCTGTACGACACCACCAAGTCGCCAAACGGTGGGCACCCTGGGTGGCGCGGCAGTTGGTGGCCTTGTTGGTAGTTTATTTGGCGGTGGTAGTGGTAAAATCGCTGCAACCTTAGGTGGGGCGCTGGTAGGGGGTCTTATTGGCGGATCAATAGGTCGCTATATGGATGAAAATGACAGGCGTTATACCGGCTATGCTTTAGAAACCGTACCAACTGGGGATGCTTATTCCTGGAATAACCCAGACAGTGGCAATCGTTATAGTGTGACACCGACAAAAACTTATTATGAGGGTGATCAGGCGTGTCGCGAATTTACTACGACGGCGACGATTGGAGGTAAAGCGGAAGAAGTGTATGGCACTGCATGTCGTACTAGTGATGGTAGTTGGAAAACCGTAAGTTGATGAGGACACGCCTCCATTCACCATGTTAGACACTAATATCTATTTATTGTTGGCTGTCGTTGGCTTGATCGCCGGTTTTGTCGATGGTGTGGCTGGTGGCGGTGCTTTGATCATGATCCCAAGCTTACTGAGTGTCGGCGTGCCGCCACACTATGTTTTAGGCACAAATAAATTAGCCGCTTTTATGGGCTTATTCAATGCGACTTATATTTACTGGCGTCGTAATCTACTTCATCCGCGCTACTGGTTGGCGGCGATCATGGCTGTTTTTATCGGTGCCGTATTTGGGACCTTAGCCACACAATTGATCTCCAGCGAGGCATTGCAAAAAATATTGCCCATCATCATCTTAGCCGTTGCTGTTTACATGTTAATCCCAAAATCAGTGCATACTTATGCGCGCAATCTTAATCTTAAACCGAACAAAATATCCAGCAGTATTTCAGGCTTTATTTTAGGATTTTATGATGGCTTTTCTGGGCCTGGTACGGGCACCTTCTGGGTGACCATCGTTATGGCTTTATACAAAGTGGATATTCTACAAGCTTCAGCGATTGCGAAATTAATGAATTTGATCAGCAATTTTGTTGCCTTGATGACATTTATGTTGTTAAGTAATGTAGACTACCATTTGGGCTTGTCCATTGGGATTGCGATGATGGTCGGCTCATTTATTGGTGTACATTCCGCCATTCGGCATGGCGCTAAATTCATTCGGCCGATTTTTATAAGTGCTGTCATCGTGATGGCGGGACATTTGATATGGACACAGTGGCTGTGACGCTTCCTAAACAAAAAAAAATTTATCAGTGTACACAATGTGAGGCTCAATTTGGTCAGTGGGCAGGTCAATGTGGGCAGTGTGGCCAATGGAATAGTTTACAGGAAGAACAGATCTTTACTGCGCCGTCAAAAAATGTACGCGCGAAGCCTGTTACACAAGTCTCAAAGGTAACGGCACTGTCTGAAGTGTCATCGCAGGTCGAGGCGCGTATGGTAACGGGCTTAGGCGAATTAGATCGCGTGTTAGGTGGTGGTTTGGTCGTTGGTTCGGTGGTATTGCTGGGTGGTGATCCGGGGATCGGAAAATCAACTTTATTGGTGCAAACCTTGGCACTGATGAGCCAACAGCATCAAACCTTATATATCAGTGGTGAAGAATCACTGCAACAGATCAGTGCGCGAGCGCAACGTTTAAATTTACCGGCAGATCATTTGCTTTTATTAGCAGAAACCCAGCTTGAGCAGATCTTAAAAGTGCTTGCACAAAAGAAAGCACAGATCGTTGTCATTGATTCGATACAAACCGTATTTTCTCAACTTATTGCCTCGGCCCCAGGCAGTGTGAGCCAAGTGCGCGAATGTGCCGCGCAGTTGGTGCAATATGCCAAACAAAATAATATTGCACTTTTTCTAGTGGGACACGTCACCAAAGAAGGCGCGCTTGCTGGGCCACGTGTGCTGGAGCACATGGTAGATACGGTACTTTATTTTGAAGGTCAGAAGGATGCGCGTTTTCGGGTGATCCGAGCCGTTAAAAATCGCTTTGGTGCGGTGAATGAATTAGGTGTGTTTGCCATGACCGATAAGGGCTTACGCCCGGTGAATAACCCATCTGCTTTATTCTTATCGCACTATGATACCGCAACGTCTGGTAGCATTGTTATGGTCACTTGGAGTGGTTCCCGTCCGCTACTGGCGGAAGTGCAAGCACTCGTCGATGGCAGTCATGGCCAGGATCCGCGACGTGTTACTCTCGGCTTAGAACAAAACCGTTTGGCCATGTTATTGGCCGTACTGCATCGTCATGGTGGTATTGCCACGCATGGTCAAGATATTTTTATCAATGTGGTTGGTGGGGTACGCGTGAGTGAAACGGCAGCTGATTTAGCCGTGGTGTTGGCAATATTATCCAGTCTTAAAGATCAGCCGATCGACAATAAATTAATTGTTTTTGGTGAACTAGGACTTGCTGGCGAAGTTCGACCAGTACAAGGTGGCCAAGAGCGCTTACAAGAAGCCGTTAAACATGGCTTTAAAAAGGCAATTGTGCCTTATGCGAACGCGCCCAAGCAAGCCATCGCAGGCATGACAGTATTGCCCGTGAAACATTTACATGAAGCGTTGGCGTATGTTTGATTTTACCCTCCTCATTGTCTCCTTGTGAGACTCACTATTGACGAGGTATCCTCCTCGCTGCTGTTTGTATTTCTTTCTCCCGATGATGGATGTGGCTGAAATAGACTTCCTTGTATAAGTGATGCGTATCGCTCAATTATTTTCGAGTCCACTTCTATCAGCTTTTTTTGTATCTGGCGATGTTTAGCATGCTTTATGGTACGGTATATGCTTATGTTTGCAAGCATAATGGTGATGCAATGAGAGCCAATTTGCAAATATTCTAACCCTCCAATTTCAGGTTCGGGTAAAAAATGGGGAGCAGTTTCAGTGATGGCAAAGATCACTGCTGCTGCTGGCAGGAGAACAGCATCGAGAGGGTGTGGCCATGTCCTAAAAGCCTTCTCCAACAGCGCATTTCTCAGGGGCAACACCTTTCTTCGGAGCAACGCCTTTTGCAGTATCAGGAGCAACGCCTTTCCCAGGCTGGAGTTGGCTAAGTCAGTCCCTTGTGGTGAGATTTTTGCCAATGATATCTGTTCGATTACTTTTGTGTTTATGGATATCAACTGGCTTGTCTCCTCACAGCGTTGAGCGTGTTTTATGGTGCCGCACGTGCTTACGCCTACAAGCAAGATGGAGAACGCATAAAGGATAACTTGTAGTATAGTTTCTACCTCTTTATTACCTTCAGGTAGGAGAGAGAGGTTGGCGAGGACAACGAATAATTCAATTAGCGGTAAATAAATATCAAAACGATAATCATGACGATCTCTCTCATATTCCTTTTCCATAAGATGAGTGCTGTGTGTACTAAGCTGTTTTAATGCCTCAGGTCCAAGCTTAGGGTCAAACCCACGGTCAAGCTCAAACTTAAGCTCAAGTTGAACTCGTTTTTCGTCATCTTCCATAAGAAAAACCCCAGCTTCTTCATCTCTTACTCGCATAACATGCTCCTATTCAAATCTAGTAATTAACGTTCATTACGATTGCATAATGACGCATCGAATTTTTCGCCCTGTGACTATTTCTAGTCAGAATGTATGGCGCTGTGCCTAATCATTTTTCAAAGATCAAGCAAAGCCTTATTTGGTGGTCAACTGCTTTTTTTTAGGATCATCTCTCATCCGGTTCATGGCGCATCAGGTAAGCAATTAATACCGCGATAGCGCCGCCGATCAAAGTTTCACTGGCACGTAGAAAAGCATTCATCCATGGATTGACATTATGTATCTCTTGTACAAATAACATCACTGCCACCGTGATGCAGGCGATTTTGATAATATTGGGTAAGTTTAACAATTGACAGATAATAATGGTGATCGCCAGCGCCAGCGTCATTGTTAAAAGGCTGCTGTCCAGAAATGAAAAAACACTGGCGCCGACGGCTGCACCAATGACTGTGCCTAGGAGGCGCCGGGATCCCGTGCCGATAATATCACTTTTTAACTCATGGATAATAAACAAGCCAGAAATGGCGGCCCATAAGCCACCGGTTTCAGCATACGTTGATAAAAACAGCAAGTTGTATTGACTGCCTAACCAAAAAGAAAAGTAGCCAACAATGCAGACTTCAATGATCCGCTTGAGCGAAATGCGTGCAACGGCTTTTTTGAAGTGAGTATACACTTTATCCATTGCACCATTTTTTTTGGATCAGATCCAGCGGTCCCATAGATAATATCCTATGATGCTTTAGAACCTTTTTTAGTAATGATGCCACACGCGATGCGGTTACCCCCACCACCAAGCTTTTCTGGGCTATCAGAAAAATTATCACCGCCCTCATGGAGGATTAAAGCATGACCTAAAATTTCTTTTTTGGTCAATTCTGGTGCAAGCAGTGGTTGTTGTGCTTTATGTTTTGCATTCACTGACAGAAACGGCAGATCACCTAGATGTCCTTTATCATTCGCTGGGCCTAAATGTTTTCCAGTACCTTTAGGATCATAATGGCCTTCCGCCGCTGTGCCTAAATTTGCACAACTCGGTTTTGTATGGACATGGAAGCCATGCAATCCTGGTTCCAGGATTGGATTCTCCAGGTCAGGGATGATGAGCAAGCCTTCATCTGTATCTCTGACAATTACATCGCCAATGTGTTCACCATGTTCTTCTTCATCCGCCGTCAGATGCATAGGAATGATGAGGTCAGCCTGACTGATTGGGCTGAAGGCAAGTAAAGCCAAAAGGCTACAAGAGAGTATGAGTATTTTTTTCATTTTTTTTCCACTTTATCGAGAGTTACAACAAATGCCCGCAGTTAGAGTTGATTGCAAGTGCTTTTTCTAGATTTAACCGCTGAGTTTAGGGTAATCATTATAACTTTGTTGTATAGAGGTTGGCAAAAAAATGATAACCAAACTAGACTTAATTTTAGAAAAAGGAGATATTGATGCTTACTGATGCCTTAAGTCGGCTCGATAAAGCTGCCAATTATGCCAAAATTGATCCAGAAGCGATCATGCGACTCAAATATCCAGCGGCAACATTGGAAGTCTCGCTGCCCTTGCGTATGGATGATGGCAGTTTACAAATGTTTACGGGCTATCGTGTGCATCATGATACCAGTCGTGGCCCGGGTAAGGGTGGGATCCGCTATCATCCACAAGTTGATTTAGAAGAAGTCAAAATGTTAGCCTTTTGGATGACATGTAAGTGTGCCGTGTTAGGTTTGCCTTATGGCGGTGCTAAAGGGGGCATTGCGGTTGATCCCAAAAAATTATCGCATTTGGAGCTAGAGCGATTAAGCCGTACCTTCATAAGACAAATTTTCCATTTTATTGGGCCTGCCAAAGATATTCCCGCGCCGGATGTTTATACCAATGCGCGCATCATGGGTTGGATGATGGATGAATATTCTAAATTGGCCGGTGGCGAGTATACTCCCGAAGTGATCACCGGCAAGCCGATTGAATTGGGCGGCAGTTTGGGGCGCGATGATGCGACAGGTCGTGGCGCATACTATTGTATTAAAGAATTAGAAAAAATTAAAAAATGGCAACCAAAGAAAATTCGTGTTGCGGTGCAAGGTTTTGGCAATGCGGGTCAGCATGTGGCTGAATTATTACATTGTGATCATTACAAAATTGTTGCGGTCAGTGATTCACAAGGGGGCATATACAATAAGCAAGGCTTTGATGTGCCGAGTTTGATTCATGCTAAAATGGAAACGAAACATGTGCGTGCAGTTTATTGTGAAGGTTCAGTCTGCGAATTAGTTTCGGCTGAGCAGATCAGTAATGAAGAATTATTGGCTTTGGAGGTTGATATTTTAATTCCAGCGGCATTGGAAGATCA
>JAZGGN010000095.1:0-4062 GCA_036480475.1 Gammaproteobacteria bacterium | reverse complement strand
AGGGCTTTAATCCCAGGGTTTTTAGTAGAACCATTTAAATCGCATTCAAAATCTTAAGCGGCTCCCTAAATTAAACGATAGGGTATCAGGTTGACGAAAAGAAGAAAAATAAAGTCATTTGTTTGATTTTTAGCTTTTAGTGGGGTACAGTCCGTGTTTGTTTAATTTAATATTTGTAAAATTAATTTTTTTATTATTTATTTTTTAGGTAATGTGATGGATTTAGCGCACAAAAACTTTATAGCGATAATGCTTGTTTTAAGCGCCGCACTTGTTGTGACGCCAGCCTATGCAGAAGATGGCGAAAGAAAGGCTAAAGATGGGATTTATGTTTCAATATATGCTGGGGCCGCCATGATCCCTAATTTAAAGCTCAGTGGAGAAAGTGCAGGACCAGAAGCAGATCAATTAAACATACTGGAGCCGGCCCTAGTATTGGTCTCGCCATTGGATATAAGCTAGATCAAATACGTTTGGAAATTGAAGGAAATTACCTTATGGCTCAGCATAAGGCATTCGACTTGCCTATTCCCTCTACTGATATTAGATTGTCTGGCGATACGCAGATATTCACACTTATGGGAAATGTGTTCTATGACATCGAACAACTCAGCTTTAATCACTTTACACCTTTTGTTGGTGTAGGTATCGGCTATGCCGCCACAAATTTCACAAAAGGCTATAATGCTAGCATTGATCCCAGTGTTCCTCCGCTTGAAGGGCAACTAATATTAAGTATTTTAGATGCTCTCGGTGGCAGCGTTAACGATAATTTATTCGCTTACCAAGGCACTGTTGGACTTAGCTATGATATTAAGGCGAACGCTAGTGTTGATTTATCCTATCGCTATTTACGCACTAGCCCAGCTAAAAATATTAATATCATAGCCTATCAAGCTAATTTAGTTCGACTGGGATTCACTTATCGATTTTAAAATCCCAATAGGTCCTAAAAAAGAGTAACTGCTCACCCCCTCACTCGTATCCGTCATTACTCTTGCCTAACATCGGAAGTGCCTGCATCTATTTTTTGTAACTACTTGCCCCCTACGCGTCATTACCCGGCTTGACCGGGTAATGACGGATACAAATAAAGGCGTGAGCAGTTACTATTTTTTTACTCTATTTTCGGGAAAGATAAAACCACATGTGTACCGTGCGCTTGTGGTCTGAGATAGACGTTGCCCTTCAAAGCGCTCATCACTTTTCGGCACAAGGCCAGGGTTAAGCGAAAGCTTGCTTGCGGGACAACGTTGCTCCAGCGCTTATCATCGCGACGAGGCGTATACACCGCAATATCAAGCTGAATGTGCAGTTGATGGAAAGCACGGTGTTCTGTGGTCCACAATTTAAGTTTACCTTTGCTTTGCCGGTAAGCCGCTTGATGACCGACATCAAAAATATTGGCGATCATCGCTTGAGTGGCCGCTTCATCGCTATAAAAACAAAAATTATGAACCTTGATCCATTCATAATCGAAGTTTGCCATACTCGGCAGATCGGCCAGTGCACATTCGACTAAATGATTGATGTCGCAAGCGACAAAGTTTTTTGGATCTAGCTGCAAACCGTATAAATTATAGAGGCGATGATTCAAACGGGTGCTCGTTTTTTGTAGCACGCTTTGGGTGTGATCAATGGCGCGCTGTAGGGGATCTGGGATCTGCTCGCACTCCAACAACGCTTGCTCTAAACGTATGAGCAAACCGGTGAAAGTGTCTTGTAGATCCATCATTTTAGCGCAGGCATACCGTTTGCTATCCTCTACGGTGTCATTGAGATAAAGCACTTGTATGGCTTCGCCCTCGAGATCGGAGATCGGGGGAGCGGTTTGTCGGCGTCTGGCTTTTGAAGAAATAGAATGATTAGACATGCGACCCTCCTTGCATAAAATAAAGTGAGGGCACGCCGAAGCGGCATGGGGGTAAATTTAAATAACCATGAAACATAGCACTCTCCTTTTTCTAGGTTAAAATTTTATTACTAAAAAAAGGGCGAACAAAAACATCACAACAACCAACGACAAACAAACAGCCGTCCGCACCCGCTCAGTTCGCCCGTTTCCTAAACCAATGTTACATCCCTTGCGAATGTGCATGGTTTAAAACACGCGTGTCGAACTTAGCTGGTTTTTGGCCTGCTTGTTTTCTTTTTGTGTCTGTGACCGCCCGTCACCGAGGGTGATGGCATCGTCAGTGGTAAAGTGCCTTCTTGTATGCTTTTAAAAAGCTCAAAAAGTCCTTCGGTTTTGTCTACGGCAATGGCCGTGATATTATAGCTTTCGCTCATGATAACTCCTTATTTGCTTAAGGGTTGATTGGGAAGCCGTGTCGCGTTGGGTATGTCTAGTACCCGCGCGGGGCGCATTTTAAATGTACCGTTCACAGAGAAAAAGGTCCGATGCCCACTCCATAAACTGTACACTCGCTATTGAATCATATCTTTCTTAAGAGGGCAAGCAAAGATTTGATTTTTGTCAAACCAAAATAGAAATGTCCTCTATTTCCCCAAAGTAGAAATGTCCTCTTTGACGAGTAATGGGGTATATTTCAAAGGTCACGAAGACAGAGCGCTGAGGGGATCTAACTCTTTCGGATTTTCTATCCTCGGCACAACATGGCTGAAACACACTCTGAAACGCACTCTGAAGCGTACTCTGAAGCACGGCCAAAGAATGTACTGGTAACCGGAGCTACTGCCGGTGGCTGTTGTTGTACCAGTGCCTGTCGTACCACTACCAGTAGCTGCTGTAGCACTATATCAGTAACTGTGCATCTCCCCTCGGTGCCTGTGCCAGCGCTCGTACCAATTCCCGTACCAGTCTCAGCTCATGTCCATGTATACCTTGTGCCTGTGCCAATGCCTGTAGTACCATCCCGCACCTCCCTTCTGTGCCAGCGCTCGTGTCGATTCCCGTATCAGTGCCAGTCTCAGTCTCGGCTCATGTCCATGTATATGTTCCTGTTGTCGTGCCAATGCCTGTACTTGTGCCTGTGGCAGAGGCACTACCAGTGCCTGTAGTACCAATCCCTGTGCCTCTGCCTGCTCTCTATCTTGGTCGAGGTCGACCAATCCACCATTACCTATAGAATTACTCATCGTGACACCTCATAACTAAACATAACCATTTTGAAATAAATTAGAGTATAATGGATTAAATTTTAAAAATATAGTTATTTTTTGAATTTAAACATATTATGAATTTAAATATCATTATGTATTTATTTAATATTTTTAGCCCTAAAAAACTGCCTTGTTTGGCACTCATGTTTATGCTAGATTGCGTTGTTCCGATCGAGGAAAATCGCAGAACTATCCCGGATAACTCAAGTGTTTTTTTAGAACGCTCTGAGCTAAATTAATTAAAATGGGTGAAACAGCTCAAGATAGCGTGAAGGTGAGGTGTCAAATATGGCAGTTATTTTGTGACCGTTCCTAATAACAGCTCTGTGCCTCATCTTATACAGAGGTGTCGGCAGTTACGAGCACAGCAAGGATTTACATTAATAGAAATCTTGATCGTCGTTGCAATCATCGGCGTCGTGCTCGCGGCGGTTACTCTATCACTGGTCTCAAAACAAGACCGAAAAATTGAAGCCATTGCCGAACAACTCAAAAGCCAATTACAATTAGCATCGCAACAAGCCATGCTCAGACCCGCACAATATGGTTTTGACATCACAATTGATCGTGACCAGCCGCAATTTTATATTTTAGATGAATCAACACCAACGCCGACTTGGCGACTAATAGAAGGCCAAGTTGCCTTCAGGACAACGCGACTACCCAGTGAATATAAGCTAGAATTTGGCGACGACATCAAGGGCGATTTTTTACCACTCCCAAATAGGCCTCAAATCGAATTTCATTCAAATGGCTATATCACACCATTTACATTGCACTTTACTGGTCCTGACCAAAAACCGTTGTATACGATTATGGTCGATGAGGGTGGTAATGTAACGTTAGATCCATCATGAAGAAGCAAACCGGTTTTACATTAATTGAAGTCCTTGTTGCGCTGATGATTTTAGCAATCTCAGTCACTGCGAGCATGAAAGT
>JAZGGN010000094.1:0-10006 GCA_036480475.1 Gammaproteobacteria bacterium | reverse complement strand
GAAGATATGACGTCTCCTTAAAAAGGAAAGAACAATGCGCAACTATTCATTACTTGATCAAGTGTTAATAAATGTCGATGAAGGGATGCGATCATTATTTGCCGCTCCTATGGCTTCTGATCGGGATTACCCGGCTGAAAAGCAACAAGAAGCTGCAATGAGTCAATCTGAGCGTCGTCATGCGGCTAGTTTAATGCGAGTGAATCATAGTGGTGAAATTAGCGCACAGGCACTCTATCAAGGACAAGCGGCAACGGCCCAGTTAAAAGATGTACGCGATAAAATGAATCAAGCCGCACTGGAAGAAAAGGATCATTTGGCTTGGTGCGCACAGCGCCTTGAAGAATTAGAAAGCCAACCCAGCAGCCTTAATTTTGTGTGGTATCTGGGTTCATTTATGATTGGTGCATTGGCTGGCGCTGTCGGTGATCGTTGGAGCTTGGGCTTCGTTGTCGAAACTGAACGTCAAGTGGTGGAACATTTGACGGAGCATTTGCAACGCTTGCCGCAGCAGGATGAAAAAAGCCGTGCAATTGTCATGCAGATGCGTGATGATGAAGATCATCACGCGACCATTGCATTGCAAGCGGGGGGGGCCAAATTACCGTGGCTGGTGCAAACGCTGATGCGTGCCAACGCAAAAGTAATGACCTCAACGACGTATTATTTTTAAAGAAAGAAATCGTGCAACCAATTTCCCTAGGTTAAAAATCGCACGTTTCAAAAGTACTTTCTCCGTTTGAATCTACGAGCATACATTGGTCGCTTTCTTTAGTAGGCGAATCAACCTGTTGAATATTAGGGATCTCAAGCACTACATTAATATCGCTGACTATCTCTTCAATGTTTTCGAAGGCACTATCATCATTGAGCCTTAATGTGACGGTACTATTTTCATCTAAAGTAACATTTTCAGAAAAGTTGTTGTCTGGGATATCCATTTGTTTTTTGAATAAGGGTTGCTGGCTGCCACTTGAAATACTTGCATCGAGATTTCTTTTCACACCAGTGATGTGATATTTCCCAATGTGTGGTAAATCCGCAGACCAAATATTGCTTGCTTCATTACTTTGCCAATCTTCAGTATGATTCCTAATTTTAGTCGCTGCATATTGTGTGTATATATTTATTTCTCTAATAAGAATATTAAGAGGTAAGTCACAACCTAATTCAGGATCATCTTCAATTTTCAAGATTAAATCTAACTCACCATGTTCATTGCTGACTATATTGGCAATATGTTTTTCTTGATTTAACATGATCTCTTGATCGTTATTCATGATAGCGGCACAAGTATTAGGGATGAAGCTGGTTAGCGCATAAGTGCGTTCAGGCATCAAGCCACCAACCTTTGTCGTGAAATAATGATTTTCTGGGTTGTAAGTCCAACTGTGACCTTCTGGATAATCTTCCATGGGTATAACTAGAGTGTTAAGCGGAACTTTGAAAATTTCAATATTGCTGATAAATTCATTGATATTTTTATTATTACACTCAGCCACTGTCAATGTTAAATTTATTTCGCCATCAGTATTACTAGCAACATCAGCAAGATAATATTCGTCAATACCGTGTAAGCTATCTACACCATAAATCTCTCTACCTTCATGAACCAGATGGAAACAATTATTCTCTGCATGGAAGCCTAGAGAATATAGTGTGCCTGGGGCAAGACCGTGGAATGTATAAGTATAATCTTCACCATTATTATCGAACGTGAGTTTGTTTTTATAATGCGTCTCGGTGCTATTTTCAACAACAACCTCAGCTGAGGCTTCATTCATTGTCATTATACCGATAAGGCCATCTACAGAAGAGCTATTTTGTTGATTAGGCTTTAGTGTTAATTGGATTTTACCTTTAGTATCCGCTTGCGCATAAAATGTTTGGTGTTTATTATCAGTGCTTATATCCTCTAACAATATATTTTCATCACCATCAATAATGCTAAAGCCATCATCCTGTGGGATAAATCCAAATCGATAAAGTTTATTAGGTATTAATGGATTACCCTCTAATTCTTCAATAGTTATTGTATAATTTTCCCAATGCTCACTTTTAATTAATTTTTGGCCGATAAGGTAAGTGCTATAGTTAATGGTTGAGCCTGAGATATGCATCAGTGTTGCATAACCTTCATTGGTAATTGTCACAGAAGGGACTTTACCTGAGGTAGCATTGCTACCATCTGTTTTTTTCATTCTCCAGAATTCTCTTAATTCATCCACAAGGAATAACTTGCCGTTTTCATCAATATCTAATCGATCTGCTCGCCCTTGCAAATCAAAATTATCGCCGCCTGCCTTATAACGATTGATGGCAACAATATGTGTCCCATCGCTAGATAGAGAAACGGAAGGGCGAATCCCACTTTTATTAGTATCATAATCATATTTTTTACCGTATGCTAAAGTTTTTCCACCCACTTCCCTTGTTTCTGTCCAGGCAATAGAAAGTCTACCCACCTCATCACGCACAATATAACCGGTATTATAATAAAGACCTTCAGATCCTTGATGAACTTCAATCAATCGGCTTACACCGTTTTGTTCATTGCTGATGCTGATGCCAGGGTATGCGCCACTATCATATTCTTTATTCGTTTGGTGCCATTCAACGGCACTACAATTGGCGTTCATTTGTCCTAGACCATAATAAAGTTGTCCATTACTTGTTCGTTTATAAACAATAACAACAACCCCATCGTCATTAATACTGGTAGAAGCTCCGTGTCTGATCCCCCACTTATTGTCATTAGGTTGAAGGTAACGACCACTTGTCCAATATCCTACATTCGTATTATTTCTATTGTGTGGTTTAAATCTGGTATCAAGTCTGAGTCTGCTTCCTGAGCCTTTGCTATCAATCTCAAAAATACAGCCATGATTATTGATATCTATACTCACGTGTTGTACTCGGAAACCCGTATCGATGTCTTTACTTGCCCATTGGAGATTTCCAAGTGTGTTCCAGCCACCGTAATGTATCCAGCCTTTATAAGATCCCGACGTGTTCGATTCATGTAGCTGGATCACTTCTCCCCCAAATCGCTGATATTCGGATGGATTGCGATACATATGAGGATCTAAGTCAGTCGTAGTGACGGCTAGATCACTCCCGTTTGCACCAACAGATTTAGCTGCTTGAATCGTTTCAACCTCAAGCGCAAGCGCATGCGTTGCCGCAAACATGATGAATGGCAAAAATAAAAAAGTATTGTATAGTTTTTTAAGCATATTGTTTTAGTAACTATCCCCAGCTTTAGCTGATCTATCAAAGGAAAGCTTCCTTGCAACTGCCTTTTCTGTGTTTGTTTTTCTCCTATATTGTGATTATAATGATCTATTATTAAGGAAATATTATAATTTGTAATTTTTTTAGACGATATTTTTAATGTTTTCTTAAGGCTTCAGCTTTTTTCGGGCGCGAGCATGAATTTAACTGCTCTTTTAGATTAGAATCGACAGATATGAATTATTTTATTGATTATGTTTATTGATGGTGTTTTTTTCTTGGGACGTATAGGCCTGCTCGGCTTGCTGTGCTTTCTCTATATTTTCTTGTAATTGAGTCTGTTTGAGTTCTTGATCGAAGATCCCACGAACTTCTCCATTGAGGTTTTGCAGAAAAGATCGCAATTGCCCCAATCGTTGTGCCAATTGTGGCAAATGCTTTGGTCCAAAGGCAAGTAAGGCGATGATGGCAATCATACAAATTTCTGAAAAACTCAACATACTATTTATTCAACCAGGTGATGAGTAAGATTAATATCCCCGCAACTGAAAGGCCGATGCTTAAATTTTCAGCATGAATAAATTTCTCTATTTGCTCATGCTTGGATATGATATTGACGATTGGGATTAATAATAAGGCTGCGCCAAGGCCATAAATAAAACCACGCCGAGATCGTCGTGTCGGTTTGACCGCGATGGTGGCTATGACTGGTTTGACAGCCAGAGTAAACTTTTGTTGTTTTACTTCTTTTAACACATCATATAATAATACGGGCAATTCTGGAAATTGTCTTGTCCAAAAGGGGATCCCTGCACGTATACCCTTTAACATCTTTTTAGGGTCGAGTGACGCTTTGAGAGATGTAACTAAAAAGGGTTGTGCGGTCGTCCACATGTCTAATTGTGGATAGAGTGATCGCACTAAGCCTTCAATCGCAAACAGTGTTTTCTGTAGCAGTATTAATTGCGGTTGAATTTCCATATTAAACCGACGCCCACATTGAAATAAGCGCATAATCAATTGGGCACAAGACATTTCTTGTAATGGCTTTTCAAATATTGGTTCGCATACGGTACGAATAGCAGATTCAAATTCATCAATCCGAGTATCTTGTGGCAACCAACCACATTCCACATGTAATTTAGCCACCAAACGGTAATCACGCTCAAAAAAAGCCAGCATGTTTTGAGTGAGATAATATTTATCTTCCTCAGTTAGCCCACCCATAATGCCGAAATCAACTAATATAATTTGTGGGTCACGTACTTTCTTGTGATTAATGAAAATATTACCAGGATGCATATCTGCGTGGAAAAAACTATCGCGAAAAGCTTGAGTAAAAAATATTTCGACACAGCGCTCAGCTAAAATTTTCATATCGACCCCATAGGCTTTCAAGGTGTCAATATCAGCAATGGGAATGCCATAAATACGCTCCATAACAATAATTTTTTCGCGACAATAGGGCCAATAGATCTCTGGGACATGGAGGATCTCTGAATCTTTAAAATTGCGCTTTAACTGGGAAGCATTGGCTGCTTCACGCATTAAGTCTAATTCATTGAATATAGTCTTTTCAAATTCTTGAACGATTTGCTGTGGATGAAAATTTCTAGTGGCGTACCAATAACGTTTCGCTAATCTGGCAATGGTGTGTAGCAAACTGAGATCTTGGTAGATGATTTTTTCAATGCCTGGGCGTAATATCTTCACGACGACTTCTGTACCATCATGTAATTTAGCAGCATGAATTTGCGCAATAGAGGCTGAGGCAAAAGGCTGCTCTTCAAATTCAAGGAATAATTCTGAGATCGGCTTGCGAAATTCTTTTTCAATGATTTTTTTAGCAAGCTCGCTGGAGAAAGGCGGAACATTGTCTTGCAACTTAGTCAATTCGTTCGCGATATCTTCTGGCATTAAATCTCGGCGCATTGATAATGTTTGACCAAACTTAACAAAGATGGGACCTAGATCTTCTAAGGCATAACGAATGGCTTCACCACGATTTAAAGCTTCTTTGCGAAACCAATTCCAAGGGTTAAAATATTTTAAAAAACGCAGTGGCGCTAATAAACGAATTGATAATATGACATTGTCCAAGCCATGTTTAGCTAAGACGTGATTGATTTTGACCAAACGAAATAATCTTGGTCGCTGCTTAAAGCTTGCCATGGCTCTCGTGATCCTATATGTCTTTTTATTGTAATAATTGGACGCGTGCTAGTAATCGATCAACGTCCATACGTAAACCATTAATATCTGCGAAAAAATCTTCAACTTCTTCTTTGGGAGGGACGCAGCGGCTTTCTTCTTGTAAATACTCTGTCAGATTATTTTCCCAAGTCTCTTTACCAGTTTTCAGCCATTGACAAAATTTTCGAGCGACGTTGCCAACTTGATGAGCAACAACATCACCAGTATAATTCGAAAGTTGTTCTTCCCAGTCTATTTCCATATTGTCAAAGATATGTTTAACCTTTTCTGCAAATTCAGTGTCCCCTTCCAGGTTAATATCTTGACTAAACATGGAGAAGGCATCTGCCCCCTTGCTATTGGCCAGTAACAGCAAAGACAGTGTTGACCCAGAAATTGTAGCATGCGCTTCATCCTTATATTCTGCAAGCACACGGATCTGAGTTTTATCAAATGAAAGATAACAAGGGAAAGGCATTTCTCGACATTTTATTGCCATGACTTGACCTTCAAGTTTAGCGATATGCTGTGGCATTTCAGGATCAAGAGATACGTATTTGTTGAGTAATTTTTCAAAAGCATCGAATGGTAATTGTGTGATCATTGTATCAACTGCCTTTTCTAAGGTTAATATTTATAGGCTTGGTGTAGAGCAACAATGCCACCATTTAAGTTATGGTAGTTACAATCCTCAAATCCAGCCTTTTCTATCATTTCTTTTAAAGCTTGTTGATTGGGATGCATACGTATTGACTCAACCAAATATTGATAACTTTGGGGATCGCCGGTGATGAGCTTGCCAAGGCGTGGGATCACATAGAATGAATAAGCATCATAAATAGATTGTAGCCAAGGATAAGCCGCTTGTGAAAATTCTAATATGAGCACCTTCCCACCTGGCTTGAGTACGCGACACATCGCGCGCAGTGCTGCAGACTTGTCCGTAATATTGCGCAAGCCAAAAGCGATGGTAACGCAGTCAAAAACGTTATCTGCAAAGGGCAGCGCTTCGCCATTGGTTTGGATATAGCTGATGTTATTAATCAATCCTACATTGATTAAACGGTCGCGCCCAGCAGTCAGCATTGCGGCATTCAAATCAGCAAGGTAAACATGGCCAGTCTCTGTGACTTTGTTGGCAATTTTTTGGGTTAAATCACCACTGCCACCGGCGAGATCAAGCACGTGTTGGCCCGGGCGGATATGGCTTAATCCAATGGTGAAGCTTTTCCATAAGCGATGTAGCGTGAAAGACATCAAATCATTCATTAAATCGTACTTGCCAGCGACACTGGAAAAAACCTGATCAACCTGCGCTACTTTTTCTGACCAGGGTACTTGCTGATAACCAAAATCAGCTGTTTTTTGTGAATTTTTGTCCATATTTATCTTTAACTGATATATTTTTAGGCGGTAGTGCTTTCTTAAACTCTGCCGTTTGATCCCGATGTATTATTTGCTCAAGATGTTTAGTCGCTATTATAGCTTGTTTTTACTTATCTTGGTGGGGTATTTTTGCTATATTAATGGTAATGGTTGTAAGAGGAAGACTTATTACCGTTAATAGAGTTACCTGAGATTAGCACGAGACACTGCATGCCGACAGCACAAACCTATCGATTCTCTTTAACTAACGTGACTTGCGCAAGTTGTGTAAATATCATCGAAAGCAAGCTTGAGACCGTGCCTGGCATTGTTGAGGCCCAAGTCAATTTTGCCCAACGCACGATGACTGTGCAAACGGTAACACCGCCTGAAATGGTTTCCCAGGCATTACAAGAAGTGGGTATGCAGGCAGATCTAATTGAAGTAGCTGGGGAAGATCCAGCCGAGCGTTTGATGCAGCGCCATTATTGGCAATTATTAATAAAAGCAGCACTTGCCGGCGGCTTTGGTGGCCTGTTGATGGTCTTAGATTGGTTTGCAGTGATCCCGCCATTATCTGAATTTAGTGGTCAAATGACATGGTTGATCTTGGGCTTATTGTCTTTGCTTGCGATGGCCTACAGCGGTGGATATATTTATCGCAATGCCTTGGTTGCTGGCATTCACCATCATGCCACGATGGACACTTTGATTGCACTTGGTACGGGCGCTGCCGCTTTATTCTCGTTATTAATCATCTTCTTTCCAAATATCGTTCCGATTGATGGTCAATATGTTTATTTTGAAGCGGCCTTAATTATCATTGCATTTATCAATTTGGGTGCAGCATTAGAAATTCGTGCCCGTGGTAAAACATCGCAGGCGATCAAACGTTTAGTCGGCTTGCAAGCCAAAACAGCACGCGTACTGCGTGATGGCGAAGAAATTGATATTGCAATTGAAGACGTGCAAGTCGGAGACATTATCAGGGTACGTCCTGGGGAAAAAGTACCTGTCGACGGTGAAGTGGTTGACGGTGAATCGTTTGTCGATGAATCGATGTTGACGGGTGAACCGATGCCGATTAATAAAAAATCTGGAGACAAAGTGATCGGTAGTACTTTAAATAAAAGTGGCATGCTTTTATTTAAAGCGATCCATGTTGGTAAAGATACAGCACTAGCACAGATTATTGATTTAGTACAAACGGCGCAAAATAGTAAACCTCCGATCGCTAGAATTGTTGATCGTGTTTCATCTATTTTTGCGCCAGCTGTATTGATTATTGCCCTTATAACCGCATTGATCTGGTTTAACTTAAGCTATGATGTTGGCTTTATCTTGGTGACGTCAATGACCGTATTAATCATCGCTTGCCCATGTGCTTTAGGCTTAGCAGCGCCAATCTCCGTGGTTGCTGGTATGGGTAAAGCCGCGGAAGCTGGCATTTTGATTCGTAGTGGCGAGCCGTTGCAATTGGCCAGCAAATTGACAACAATTATTGTTGATAAAACAGGCACGGTAACAAAGGGCAAACCGGAAGTGATGACGCTTTATCCGGTGGAAAATATTGATAAAGATTTGCTATTACAAATAGCGGCATCTGTGGAAGTAAACTCTGAACATCCATTAGGTGAAGCGATTGTAAACGCGGCTAAGGCAAAGACATTACCGCTACTCACGGTTAAAGACTTTCATGCGACTTCAGGTCTGGGGGTGAGCGCACAAATAGAGAATAAGATAATAATCTTAGGTAATAAGAAATTTATGAAACAAGAACATGTCGATATTTCCGAGCTAAAAGCACAAGCTGAAAAGCTAGCGGTGCAAGGGCAAAGCCCGATGTATATCGCCAGGGATGGGCAAGCAATAGGAATTATAACCGTTGCCGATCCAGTGAAAGAAGATTCTAAAGCCGCAATTGATGCTCTGCATCGCTTGGGTTTAAATGTCGTGATGTTGACTGGAGACTTGCAATCAACAGCACAAGCAGTTGCAAAACAAGTTGGGATTAAACAAGTGATTGCGGAAGTGTTACCACAAGATAAAGCAGCGCAAGTCAAAAAATTACAAAATCAGAAAGAAATTGTTGGTATGGTTGGCGATGGTATAAACGATGCCCCGGCACTGGCACAAGCAGATGTTGGTTTTGCTATTGGTGCTGGTACGGATGTTGCGATTGAAAGTGCGGGTGTTACTTTAGTGCGTAGTTCTTTAACAAGCATTAGTGATGCGATCATGGTTTCAAAAGCAACGATGCGTAATATCAAACAAAATTTGTTTGGTGCTTTTATTTATAATAGTTTAGGGATCCCTATTGCGGCAGGTATTTTATATCCAGTGACCGGCATATTATTAAGTCCGATAATTGCTGGTGCAGCAATGGCCGCCTCTTCATTAACGGTGGTGACCAATGCCAATCGTTTACGCTTTTTAAAACTTGGAAAAAAAGCATGATGACTGTATTAATTAATGGTATTGGCTTAGCTTTGATTGCGCTGGTCGTCTGGTGGTTTTGGCTTGCTAAAGAAAAAGCAGTTGCGACGGGAAATTCTATCACGATTCATGTTAAAAACGGCGTGTACTCACCGAGCTTAATTAAAGCGCGCCAGGGACAAGCTCTAGAACTTATTTTTATTCGTGAAGATACAACACCTTGTGCTGAAGTGGTGATTTTCTCTGAGTTAGACATCAATATTGAATTACCCTTAAATCAAGCGCATGCGATTACAGTGCCGACCGATAAAGTTGGCGAATATGAATTTTGTTGCCAAATGGGCATGTATCGTGGACAGGTGGTTGTTTCTTAGTGATTTTATGTTTTTTTATGAAGCGTAGTCATTGTATATGCAGTTTAATGTAGGCTTTAACTAAGGGGGGAGAGTGACTATGACGATAGAGCTAAAAGAGTCGGACATAACAAGGGACGCATTAGAGAGCAATCTTAATTCCGAGATTACAAACGGCAGCATCGATAGGGCTTATGAACTGCTGATACAAAACGATGGTCTAATTGCCAGCGGTCGAGGTGGCCATACTCCGCTTACTTACGTGATTTCCCAGATGAGTTTAGCTCGGAATCAGAGCGCCCTTCCGCATTATATAGCCCTTTTTGAATTACTGTTGACGGATAGGCCTGGTGATATAGACGTTGAAACTAAGGCAGGCTTAACAGCGCTTCACGTTGCGAGTCGAGGGGGTAATGTCGCAGTTG
>JAZGGN010000093.1:0-4175 GCA_036480475.1 Gammaproteobacteria bacterium | reverse complement strand
TTCTACCCTTACCCAGTCAATTTTACTGCAACCTGACTTGATCGCAAATAATCTATCATAAACTTTCATAATTTGGCAATTTTTTTTGAAAATTTAGGCTGTTAGGTGGGGGCACCGGAACGACACTGCTAATGTTGCATTCTTTGTCCTCCAAAGTAAATTCTCTTGCCACAGATCCATATTCCGTCGCCATAGAAGTGCATTCTATATCGATCTTTGTGATTCTTGTAGTGATTGTTGTCGAGCGTCTTGTATATTTAGAGCATTCGCAGATCCCTCCGTCCCAAAGAAAAGCTGGCTATGATATATTTCCTCATCGACATTGGTATGAGAACGGAGATTTCCGCCTTGTAGCGTAGCTGCTCGGGGTGGTTGATCTGCTTGTTTCTCTTGTTGCTGTGGTGTCTCACCCACTCTTTGCCTTTCCACTATTGCGGTAGGCTGTGGTTCTTTTCCTTTGCGTGTCTGAGGCTGCCGTTCATTTGCCATCTCAATATTCTCCTATACCTTAATATTATCCATCAAAAACAAACCGCATTGTTTATGATTTGATATAGATTTCAATACACTAAACATTCAATATACAATTATTATGATAAAAAATAAATCACAACTAGAGGGATCCTAGGTTTATGGCGGGGGCAATGTCTTCTTTGATGCGGTTGAAAAGGATTGGTTCAAGTGGTAAATCCTGTGTGTACAAATCAGTCTAGCAGTCCGGTGTTAACTTTGCTAAGATGCAACGCTCAAGCAAGTCCCACCAAAGTCTCGCTAGGGAGGGTGAGGGGACACGTAGTGTTACAATAATTTGATCGGGCCCATAGCTCAGTTGGTTAGAGCAGTGGACTCATAATCCATTGGTCGTAGGTTCGAGTCCTACTGGGCCCACCAATTAAATCAAAGAGTTACATCACTATGCTCAATCACTGTTTCCCTTCAGGGTTACATTGGGGTTACAAATTGCTTGCTGATCTTTGAGATAAGAACTGTGAATGTAATTGATAAATGGCTTCCCTACTCATAAGAAATGTAACAAGCGGCACTGTTGCTCTGCGGATCGATTCTTCGCCTTTCTCACCATCAACAAAAATAGCATCTGCCATGACCCGCTGCGGTATAGTGAGATTGGCATGATTTGCCCAAATGGTTAAATCACAATAGGGCAACACACCAAACTCATACCACTTACTGAAATCCTTTGCTGTAAAACAGCGCTTAGGAGGAGTAACTTCCTGATCCTCTCTTGCTTTTTCTAAAACTGCTTTGCATTGCTCAACAATGAGATCATCAGGGGCATCCAGGTTAATTTTAAAAAGCGCATAATTACGCCAGCTAACCGGCGTATCAAACCACTCAGGTGCAGCAGGATCTGATCCTGTAAAAAAATTGTCAGTATGTGGACCCATTTTATCCCACCACTGTGCAAGCAATCGGTATAAGTCAGCAGTCAATATTTCGCGCAAAGCCGTATAAGCATGAACAATATTGATATGATGCACGGCTGTTGGCGCATAGATCCCTTCCCATATACTCTTGAAATTATCAATCTCGACATTAAACATTGACTTAATAATCTCAGCCGTAGATTTAGAGCAGTCAATCAATGGGGTAACAGCAATAGACGCTAAATAACCCTCACGGGCAGTTTTCAAGAAAATTTCAACAATGCTGGAGGGATCTTCATAAGTTTGCAAACACTCAGCACGTGCTTGTAACTGTGCATGCCAGGCTTTAGCATCCATAGTACTTGCTGCCTGGTATTTTGTGATATCAAACCATGTCGGCAGATCTTTTTCTGATCTAATGATCTTTTTTGCCGCCAGCTTATGCTTCGCCGGAGTAACGCGCCTTGTCTGAGTATGATCCTTGTTCATGAAACAATTCCCTGTTTAATAATGCTTTCGATCTTCTACCCTATCTTAGCGCAACACAACAATATCCTCCATCTGACATGCTCCTGTTTATATAAAGAACAAATTAATCAATTATTTTTCGGCATTTTTTATCACGCGTTCGTGCCGGTAAATTTTTCTTCTCAGAAATGCCGGCACGAACGCGCCACAAAAAAAGCCGGCGTTTTTTTTTATTTTTCCATGCCTGGTTTTAAGTTTTTCTGCCTTTAAACTATTTAGTAATGCTTACTAAACAACAGGCATCTCATGCCAGTAAGTATCGCTCCCTTGAGCAATGTAACCAAACGCTTAACCCACCTGGAGATCCTTAATATGAAACCTACCCTATTTTCACCTTTACTCACCACCAAACAAGCAGCCGACTATTTAAGCTTAACCAACCCCAAAACCTTGGAAGTATGGCGTTGTACCAAACGTTATCCCTTAACCTATATCAAAGTGGGTGGCTTGGTACGTTATCGCTTAACTGATCTTGATGCCTTTATCGTCGGTCGTACCGTGACTATCACCGATATTGCGCAAGTATAAAACTTTTATATAGGAAGCACATCACATGACTAATACCAACGCTTTTACACCCCTGACAGCGACAGAAAAGCAAACGACGCTTACCCCTGTCAATACGTGGGAGCCAATCATGCCGATCCCCACATCAGCACCGCCACCACCGCAAGCCCATCCTGAACATGGACGACCGTTACTGCGGTGGGCATATACGGATGAACAAGGGCAAACCTTATGCTTTATCTCTCGCTTTGAACATCGTACTGATCACAACACAACAGCAACACCCAATAAGTGCTTTTTACCACTGACGTTCTGTAAGAATAACCAGGGTAAGCAAGGCTGGCGCTGGCAAGGATTACTCACACCACGGCCTTTATACCATTTAACTGCACTAAGTCAGTGTCCCACAAAACCGGTGTTAATTTGTGAAGGTGAAAAAGATGCGGATGCCGCAGCAACTTTATTTCCCCATTGGATCACGACCACTTGCTTAAATGGTGCGCGTGCGGTTAAAAAAACAGATTGGCAACCGCTCATTGGACGCGACATTTGGATTTGGCCAGATAACGATACCACCGGCACGCAATTTGCCCGAACCGTCAGCCAACATTTATTCAGCCTGGGACAAACACAGCTTAAGGTATTAAAAGTGCCGCTTGCTGTCTGTGCTGATCAGGATAATGGTCAAGCCATCTTAAGCAAACGCAAAACATCGCTGCTCTCAGGTTGGGGCGCTGCCGATGCACTGGCAGAAGGATGGACAAGCACACATGCTCAATTGCTGTCTGCTTGTGATAGTCATTGGCAATGCATGAACAGCAATCCGACCACCACAAGCAATCAGCATGATAAACCATCGCAGATACAGCAATTAATGACGCTGTTAAACCAAGTCGATGTATTTCATAATGAAGATGAGCATGCCTATGTCAGCTACCAGCAAGCGTCCCATACCAAACATATTGCGATTGATAACCCAAAATTTCAACATTGGCTGGCACACCAGTATTTCAAGCAATACCAGCAAGCGCCCACTGCACACAGCCTGCAAACAGCACTTAATACACTAAAAGGCCAAGCACTGTATAACAGCACTTGTCATACCGTCTACACCCGCATAGCGCAAGATAAGGATAACATCTATATTAATCTAGCTGATGACCTTGGTCAGTCTATCGTCGTAAACGCGCAGGGCTGGGAAATTGTGCAAGAGGTGCCCGTCAAATTTTACCGCTCTCCCATGATGCGCGCACTGCCACAACCAGTGAATGGTGGATCATTACAAACCCTATGGTCATTTGTTAATGTCCCTGATGAGCAGGATAGAAAATTACTGTTGGTATGGTTGCTTGAATGCTTTCGTTCTAACACACCATTTCCTGTTTTACTATTACAAGGTGAACAAGGTTCAGCAAAATCAACGACCCAACAACGTCTGCGCACCCTCATTGACCCTTCACGTGTCGATTTACGTGCCGCACCACATAAAATCGAGGATATTTTTATCAGCACCGCCAACAATTGGTGTGTGTCTTACAATAATCTAAGTCACTTATCGACCAAAGAGCAGGATGCCTTTTGTATCCTGGCAACCGGTGGTGGCTATGCCACCCGCCAACTATTTACCAATACCGAGGAAATCATCATTGAAATTAAACGGCCAGTGATGCTCAATGGGATCAGTCATCTAGCCAGTGCACAAGACTTTATTGATCGCTGTATCATTTTAGAGTGTCCACCGATAGAAAATAATGC
>JAZGGN010000092.1:0-4506 GCA_036480475.1 Gammaproteobacteria bacterium | reverse complement strand
AAAAAATGCGAACTTCCCGGCCTTATGCTGGTAAAATACGACAGGTGGTTGAGCATGTGGCTTATAGCCATTCAGAATATCACCATCCCTATTTGCAAGCGCGTGAAATTTCTGGGGTCGGTTTATTGGTGATTTCCAGTGATCGTGGTTTATGCGGTGGCTTGAATAACAATTTATTTAAAATCATTACCCAGCAAGTGAAAACTTGGCAACAACAAGGCCATGATTTATGTTTTTCCTTGGTAGGCCAAAAAGCAGAAGCGTTTTTTAAGCGTTTTGGTGGGGAAGTGATAGGCAGTATTTCTCATCTTGGTGATGCGCCTGCGGCTGGTGATCTGATTGGTGTTGTTAAAGTAATGCTCGATGCTTTTGATACAGGCAAAATCGATGCCTTATACATCGCTTATAATGAATTCGTGAACACCATGCGGCAAACGCCGAAAATAGTACAATTGTTGCCGTTGCCCAAATCAGAGAATGAGGGATTAAAGCGTTATTGGGATTATATTTATGAACCAGACGCCAAAGAATTACTGGATCAATTATTTGCACGTTATATTGAATTACAGACTTATCAAGCCGTGCTGGAAAATATTGCGAGTGAACAGGCTGCCAAAATGGTGGCGATGAAAAGCGCTTCCGATAATGCGGGAGACATTATTGAAGGTTTCCAATTGGCTTATAATAAAGCACGGCAAGCAGCGATCACCCAAGAGTTGGCAGAGATCGTTGGCGGTGCAGCAGCGCTATAACAAAGAGGTAAAGCATGAGTACAGGTACAATCGTTGAAATTATTGGCGCCGTGGTTGACGTTGAATTTGATCGTGAACACATTCCCAAAGTGTATGATGCCTTGCAATTGCAAGATGGGGAAGTGATCTTTGAAGTACAGCAACAACTGGGCGATGGCGTTGTTCGCACCATTGCGATGGGCAGTACCGAAGGTTTAAAACGTCACTTGAAAGTGACCAACACAGGTGCGCCGATCCAAGTGCCGGTAGGCGAGCCAACCTTGGGGCGCATCATGGATGTTTTGGGTCGACCGATCGATGAAGTAGGACCAATAGAAACCAAAGAAAAAATGTCGATTCATCGTAATCCACCAGCCTATGATGAACAAGCCAGCAGTGCAGAATTGCTAGAGACGGGGATCAAAGTGATCGACTTACTGTGCCCCTTTGCTAAAGGTGGGAAAGTTGGTTTATTTGGTGGGGCTGGTGTCGGTAAAACCGTGAACATGATGGAATTGATCCGTAATATTGCTATTGAGCACAGTGGTTATTCAGTTTTTGCTGGCGTGGGCGAGCGTACTCGGGAAGGCAACGATTTTTATCACGAAATGAAAGACTCCAATGTCTTGGACAAAGTTTCTTTGGTGTATGGCCAAATGAATGAGCCGCCAGGCAACCGTTTACGCGTTGCTTTTACGGGCTTAACTTTAGCTGAAAATTTCCGTGATGAAGGCCGTGACGTATTGCTCTTCATCGATAATATTTACCGCTATACCCTAGCGGGGGTGGAAGTGTCTGCCCTCCTCGGCCGCATGCCTTCCGCCGTTGGTTATCAACCAACCTTGGCTGAAGAAATGGGGATGTTACAGGAGCGCATCACCTCAACCAAGACGGGTTCGATCACTTCAATTCAAGCAGTGTATGTGCCTGCGGATGACTTAACCGATCCTTCACCAGCGACAACGTTTGCACATTTGGATGCTACCGTGGTTTTATCACGGCAAATTGCTGAATTGGGGATTTATCCGGCGATTGATCCTTTAGATTCGACCAGCCGCCAACTTGATCCCTTAGTTGTGGGTCAAGAACATTATGATACCGCACGTGCGGTACAAAGTACTTTGCAGCGTTATAAAGAACTCAAAGACATTATCGCCATTCTCGGTATGGATGAATTGTCTGAAGAAGATAAATTATCCGTCAGTCGTGCCCGTAAAATAGAACGTTTTATGTCGCAACCCTTCTTTGTTGCTGAAGTATTTACGGGGAGCCCTGGTAAATATGTGCCTTTAAAAAATACCATTAGTGGCTTCCAGGCTATACTCAAAGGAGAATATGATCATCTGCCCGAGCAAGCGTTTTATATGATCGGTAGTATTGATGAAGCGGTTGCTAAGGCAGAAAAATTATAGCGTGAGTGAAACAATGGCAATGACTATCCACCTTGACATAGTAAGTGCAGAAAAAGAAATTTTTTCAGGTCTTGTAGAAATTTTGGTTGTCAGTGGTGTTTTGGGTGAATTGGGCATTCAGCATGGCCACACACCCTTATTCACTGCTTTAAAGCCTGGGCAAGTCCGTTTGACGTTGCCTGATGGCAAAGAAGAAATTTATTATATTTCTGGTGGGATGCTGGAAGTTCAACCGGATTGTGCCACCGTCTTGGCAGACACCGTGGCACGTGCCGATACGCTAGATGAGGCGATCGCTGTCGCTGCCAAAGAAAAAGCCGAAGCTGCGCTTGCTCATCACGAAGCTGATTTTGATTACTCCAAAGCCGCGACAGAATTGGCGCGCGCCATCGCACAAATTCAAACCATCCGCCAGTTGCGTGAGCGGAAAAAATAGCGCTGCCCAGGTTCAGACGTGAGGCAAGGAAGACTTTTAATCGCTAAAAGATAGAAGGCTCTAAATGAAAAATCAACCATTGGAAATTGTAATCTTAGCTGCGGGTTTAGGTAAACGGATGTACTCATGTTTACCTAAAGTATTGTATCCCATTGGCGGTGTCCCCATGATTGTTCGGGTAGTTGATACGGCAGAACAATTACAACCGCAAGCCATTCATATCGTCCATAACAGCAATGGTGATCAATTAAAAGAAAAGCTAAATAGACGGAATGTCTCTTGGGTGCCACAAGCTGATCAGCTGGGTTCAGCACATGCTTTATTGCAAGCACTACCGAGTATTGCTGACGATCATCAAGTGTTGATCTTATTTGCGGATGTGCCGCTGATCTCTGTCACCACACTACACAACTTATCGCAAGCAACAAAGCGTGATGATTTAGGGGTATTATTGGCAGAATTTAGCAACCCACACGGTTTAGGTCGGGTGATCCGCGATAGTGATGAGCAAATCACAGCGATAGTCGAAGAAAAAGATGCTACTGACACACAACGTGCCATTAAAGAAAGATTTACCGGCATAATGCTAGCATCAGCTCAGCAATTAAAGCAATGGTTGCCGACTATTGGCAATCGTAATGCCCAGGGAGAGTATTATCTCACTGAAGTTGTTGGATTGGCAGCAGCCGAGAAAAACAAAATTATCGGCGTGCGTGCGGCTTGTCCGCAAGAAGTGCAAGGGGTAAATGATCGGGTTCAACTCATTGCCTTAGAGCGTGCGTACCAACGTCGAGCCGCGCATCAGTTATTGCTGGCTGGCGTCACGATTATTGATCCAGATCGTTTTGATTTGCGCGGCGAATTAAATTGCGCGCAAGATGTGACGATTGATATTAATGTGATTATTGAAGGGCAAGTGTCACTGGGTGAAAACACGACCATCGGAGCCAATTGTATTGTGCGCAATAGTAAGATCGGGTGCAATGTCACTATCAAAGCCAAGAGCATCATAGAAGATGCAGAAATTGCGGAAGGTTGCATTATCGGTCCTTATGCGCGCTTACGACCACAAACGCAATTGGCGCAAAACGTACATATTGGAAATTATGTCGAAATCAAAAAATCTAAAATTGGTGCAGGCACGAAGATTAATCACTTGAGTTATATTGGTGATGCGATTATCGGTGAAGCGGTGAATATAGGTGCAGGCACAATCACGTGTAATTATGACGGTGTGCATAAACATCAAACGATTATTGAAGATGGCGTATTTATCGGATCGGATACCCAACTCATTGCACCAGTCACCGTGGGTGCCGGTGCAACGATCGGTGCCGGTGCCACCGTCAGAAAAAATGCACCTGCCGGCAAATTAACCTTAAATGAGACTTGCCAGACAACCATCGAAGATTGGCAACGACCAGAGTAACCGCTCACCCTGTCGTAAGAAACGCTTAGATTTGGACAATCTTGGACAGGGGGCTGAGCTATTACACGCTTTTAGGATAATCGAACTGTGCTACCCGGGGTTTTGGGGATGTATTGAGATACCTTGGTTGGGGGTAAAATCTGTTAAATGTAGCTATTTTCTATAATTTTGCAGTTAACTTCTTTTAAAATGCAACTCTTTCTAAGATATCAAGCCTGATTAATTCATAGGAAAAATGGAACAGCAAATCGACAAATGTGGCTGTACTTTTCCAAGTTGAGGGTGTGTTTTGGAGCAGCAAATCGACAAATGCACGTTTACTTTTCCTGGCTGAGGGTATATACCCTGCTTATGCAAGCGAGCTTTTTGCTCCCGATGAGCCAGGGAAGGCCAACGGCCGAGGCGAAGAGCCCGCGATAGCTGCCGCTTATGTGGCAAGCGGCGTGCCGTAGGACGAACCGTCCGAAGGCAGCCAGAGCGTGGGCACATAAGCTATAG
>JAZGGN010000091.1:0-2886 GCA_036480475.1 Gammaproteobacteria bacterium | reverse complement strand
CGTTGCATACAACGTGCACCCGGTACCACCCGCGGATCAGCGGTATAAACGCCTTTGACATCCGTATAAATTTGACATTCATCTGCATTTAAACTCGCTGCCAAAGCCACTGCTGAAGTATCTGATCCACCACGCCCTAAAGTCGTAATATCGCCGTGACCGTTATGGCCTTGGAAACCAGCGACAATAACGACTTTGCCTTGCGCTAGATCAATAGCGATATGATCACAATCTACCGCTTTAATCCGCGCTTTAATATGGTTATTATCAGTACGAATTTTGGCTTGCGCACCCGTGTAAGAGCGCGCCGGACAATTGCGCGCCATCAAAGCCATCGCCAATAAAGACATCGACACTTGTTCGCCGGTAGAAACCAATACCGCGTATTCACGCGGGTCCGGATCCTGATTAATTTTACTTGCTAAACTAATTAAGCGATCAGTTTCACCCCCCATCGCAGAAACAACGACAACAACATCATGCCCTTGCTGACGTGTTTCAGTAATAATATCAGCAACATTTTGGATGCGCTCGATGTCAGCCAGTGAACTCCCGCCAAATTTTTGTACGATTAATGCCATTCCTATTCCAAATTAATTCGATTCGATCTTCTGACGAACCATCAACTTAAGTGCTTGCAAACGTTGTATCAGATCATTCGGCACTCGTCCACCCCCTTGCGCCATATCCGCACGACCACCCCCTTTGCCACAAATGGTTTGTACTAATTCTGGTGCTGGTGGCACTTTATCCAGACAGCTTTTACTTATCCCTGCGATCACATTCATCGTCTCATTATTTATACCGACTAAAACAATCACCGCCGGATCTAATTTATTTTTTAATTGATCTAAACTATGGCGTAAAGATTTGGCATCGACATCTTGTAAACGGGTTGCTAATACATTGATCCCTGCAATTTCTTCCGCCTGTGTCAGCAATGATTCTATGCCTGAACTGGCTTGCTGTGTTTGTAGGGCAAGCATTTGTTTCTCTAAAGACCGCGTTTTTTGCAATAATTGCTGTAGTTTTGCTGATAATTGCGCCGGTTCAGATTTTAACAGATCTGCAGCTTGTGTAAATTGCGCTTGTGTTCGTTGTTGCCATACAATCGCGGCTTCGCCAGTCAATGCCTCGACACGACGCACGCCAGAAGCAATCCCACTACTAGCAATGATTTTAAAAAATCCAATATCACCAGTGCGCTCAACATGCGTGCCACCACATAATTCTTTGGAAAACTCACCCATAGCCAACACACGTACGTGATCCGCATATTTTTCACCAAATAAAGCCAAAGCCCCTGCCTGCTTGGCTTGCTCAGGCGACATGATATCAGTCCTTACCAAATTATTCGCCCTGATCTGTGCATTCACTAAAGCTTCAATGGATTGTATTTGATCGCCGGTCAATGCAGCAGTATGGGTGAAATCAAAACGCAATCTATCAGGCGCCACCAACGACCCTTTTTGTAATACGTGCTCCCCTAAAACTTGTCGCAATGCCGCATGTAATAAATGCGTCGCTGAGTGATTGAGCATAATTGTCTGGCGCCGCACAATATCAACTTGCGCCTCAATCTCATCACCCACACGCAATATGCCTTGTTGAACGACACCAAAATGCAAATGTGCTTGAGCGCTTTTTTTCGTATCTTTAACAACAAAAAGACCTTCAGGGAAAATAAGTTGACCACTGTCACCGACTTGTCCACCCGCTTCGGCATAAAAAGGTGAACAATCTAAGACTACAGCGCCTTGCTCACCTGGTTGCAAACTTTTAACGGTTTCACCATCACTTAACAACACTTGCACTTTGGCCATATGATGCAAAGATGTATAACCCTTAAACTCAGTACTTTGATCTACTCTAATTTGTTTGGTTTCATCTACACCAAATTGACTGGCTGTTTGCGATTGTGATCGTTGCCGTTGCATCGCTTTTTCAAAACCAGGAAGGTCTAAGGTTAAGCCTTGTTCGCGGGCAACATCCGCGGTTAAGTCAACAGGAAAACCATAGGTATCATATAATTTAAAAATAGTTTCCCCTGGAACTTGTCGAGTCTGCAGATCAGATAAATCTTGCTGCAAAATTTTTAATCCCTGTTCTAAGGTTTTCTTAAATTGCTGTTCTTCCTGAAATAAAACCGTACGAATACGATCGTATTGCTGTACTAATTGTGGATAAGCCATCCCCATAACATCGGCTAAAGGTTTAGCCAAACAATGGAAAAAAGGCTCGTTTAAACCCAGTTGATAACCATGACGTACCGCACGCCGGATGATCCGTCGCAAAACATAACCACGACCTTCATTACTGGGAATAATGCCTTCGGTAATTAAAAATGCACAAGCACGAATATGATCGGCAATCACTTTTAAGGCTGTTTCACTATGTTTTTTCTCCAAACACAGTGAAGCGACTGCTTTGATCAACGGTTGAAATAGATCAGTCTCATAATTGCTGTGTACCCCTTGCATCACTGCGGTGATCCGCTCTAAACCCATGCCTGTATCTACAGAAGGTTGCGGTAATGGGCTTAACTCCCCAGCCGCAGAACGATTATATTGCATAAAGACTAAATTCCAAATTTCAACATAACGATCGCCTTCCTGATCAGGACTGCCCGGCGGCCCGCCCGCAACTGTTTCCCCATGATCATAAAAAATTTCTGAACAGGGACCACAAGGCCCAGTATCACCCATCGACCAAAAATTATCTTTTTCACCACAACGCGTAAAACGTGCTGGATCAACTTTTAATTCATCCAACCAAATTGCAGCAGCTTCATCATCATCACGGAATACGGTCACCCATAATTTTTCTTGTGGAATTTTTAAAGTTTCAGTTAAAAATTGCCAAGCGAATTGGATCGCCTCACGCTTA
>JAZGGN010000090.1:0-4179 GCA_036480475.1 Gammaproteobacteria bacterium | reverse complement strand
ATTATCCATTGCTGCTGGGGTAAAGCGGATCGGTTCATTTGGAATGATGTAGTTATCAGACATGCTTATATACTCATCATGGTTAGGTTTTAGGCCCTTCGCATCTCATCTTACTACCATCTTCCGACGTTTTAAAGAGCCTGTCCCGCTTGATTTGGCCGGGAGAAAATATCCTCGATGTAGCTAGCTACACCTTGCGGTATTTTTCCTTCCAAACGTCGCAATCTGGCAGTAATCTGAGCGCGAAAGCCAAATACACCATTCATATTTTACTTTTATTTTAGGCCCTAAAACCTAACCGTGATGAGTATACTCAAAACGATGGTTTCGTATAAGATTATAAGCTATTTCTGAGGTAGATGCTGGCGGATTGGCTCAATTAATCGTCCCTGTATAAGATGAGACGCAAAACCGTCATTACCCGGTCACGCCAGGTAATGACGGTTACAAATAAAGGGGTGAGCAGTTACAATTAATCTAATGTTTTACTGCTGATAAGTGATTGCCACTGTTTCCCTGTTTCATTGAGATTGGGTTCACCACTGGCGATCCTTTCAATGCTTTCATCAAGCTGTACGGCATTATCTAAGCTGCTGATAATGGGTTCCCACGCGGCACTATCAACTTCTAATCCTGGATGAGCGGTAATACGTAGTACACGGTCATTAATATGAATTTCATTACTGTCACCGGTCACACCTAAATCAGAGTGCGCTACATAAGGCTCAGAAACCATATTTTGTGCTAATAATTTGCCGTAGAGTGCCATACCGATATAATCTTGTTTTAAACGCGCTAAACTTTCAGCAAAAATCGAATTTGCTTGGCGAATACCGTTTTCCCAGCCTTGGGTCACATAAGCATCCCATATCGAGCGTTCAGCGGCATTTTTAGGTAATAATGAACTGTCTGGTGGCGCTGGTCTTTGGTAATTTTGCCATAGGTATTCACGCCAGTGTGGTACTGCAGTCACAAAACGTGCCTGCTGGGCGATTTTGTAAGTTCTATTCACCAAGCGGATCGTGTCTTGATCGTCAAGATTCAATGAGCTTTGCCCTTCAACCAGTACAGGGGGTAAAACATTATCTTCTAACATGAGTCCATTGAAATTGAAGGTGACCGATAAGCTTCTATCACTTTGTTCTAATTGCTTATTAATTGTTTCGGCACGGCTCGCGAGTCCTGCTTGTGCGCCGACACTGAGTCCCGCTTCTTGTAATGCACTGCGGCGGATTGCATTGACGGGTTCTTTATTACCACGTGCAGTTGAGCTAGAACCGATGGTTTTTAATCCTTGCAAGCTGTCGACACTGTTTGCGTTTACAGCACCACCTGTGTAACTGTAGTCACCAAACACGCCACCTTCTGTTGACACACAGGCGCCTAGTAAAATAAGTAGCGAAGAAATAATGCCGGTTTTTAATAAATTATGAGGTTGCATAGCGTAATTCAATGGTTCGGTTTTCGGGATAAACAAATATGTCAGCTTTGTCGCCAGCTTGATAGGCGAGGTCGCGTAAAACGTCGCCTGGTGCGGCGTCATATGCAGTAATACTTACTAAAACAGGGATAGCCGGCGGTATGCCGAGTACACGAACTTTATATTGGCTAGCAGCAGCAATTCTGTCGACAGCGGGGCCAATAGGGCCAGTCCAGTCGACTGAAATACGATTTGGCATACTGTTTGAATCAATTTGTGGTAGTTGTTTTTCAGAAGGCGGTTTTGCGACCGCTTGAATACGAGCTAATTCCATGAGTGAGCGATCTACTGAGGTTGCTGTATGGGCTAAAGCCGCAGTTGCATCATCATTGCCACCGGTGACTGTCGTTGTCGTCGGGGTTGGATCTAGCACACATGCGCTTAACAGTAATCCAACGGAAAGTATTGAAAAAAGCTTGATCTTAATCATTGTTGTCACTCTTTACTCGTATTAAATTTTTAAAAAACAACAGGTTGGGATGAGAAACGAAATAATTATCACAAAGTGGTTGGACTATATTCGTTGAAATAAATAATAACATACCCGTCCTGACTTTTTATTGTACAACATTTGCCACCCATTATGCAAGTCCAATTTACCTTTTAATGACTCTGCCTCCATATAAATATATGCATTTTTATTCAAATGGTTGTTATTTTCTAGCCAATGTACACAATTTTCTATAATTTGTTGGTTAAATGGGGGATCTAAAAATACAATATCGAAGGGTTGTGTGGCATGATATTTTAAGCAATAGGGTGCAGCCCCTTGAATAATATCAACTTTTTCGGCTTGCAACTGAGTCGCTGTCTGCTTTAACTGCTTGATAATAGAGACTTGGCGGTCAATCATCACCACATGTTCGGCGCCGCGTGATAATGCTTCAAAACCAAGCGCCCCACTACCAGCAAAGCAATCCAGGCAGGATTTACCTTTTATATAAGGGGCGAGCCAATTAAATAGCGTTTCTTTGACACTATCTGGGGTGGGTCTTAAGCCTGGCAGGGCAGGGAAGTGAATTTTGCGTCCACGCCATTGGCCAGCGATGATACGAACTTGGTTGGTTTTGTGGGGCATATTTTCTGATTTTCTAATAATTTTAATAAAATTTATTCATTTTAGCGCGATTTCTATGAAAATTGGGAGGGTGCCTTCCAATTTTCATGGGATCTAGCAGAAAGGTCAAGGTGATGGGTGGATTATCCCAAATACTTGCGCAATTTATTAGTTGGCAACTATTTTTCTATGGTTATGAATATATCAATTTATTTTGATTTGTGAGAGTGTCTATGAGAAGATGCGTTTTTGTATCATCGTGATTTAATTTGGTACGTGCTGCACTAAAATAATGGAGATAACAATGAGCAAAGAAAGCACTATTATTACAAATCCACACAATGCTGCGGCGCAATCTGGTTTAGCCGACATCCGCGTGGCACGAGAGCTATTTCGTTACTATTTACCTAGTGATCTGTTGGCCCATATCGATTTAGGCTCATTGAAATCTTCGCCGACGATTTTTGTCAGTAAGGAAATGAAGACATATACCCGTTATCTTTCAAAGAAGGCACCTAAGTAAAATTTCCCAATAGCTCTGAGGTTTAGCTTTTGGCGCCCAGATTGGGGGTAGATTTGGACAAAAACAAGAAAAATCACGCGGATTTTAGCGTGCTAAATGACAAGTGATTTTTCTTGTTTTTGTCCAAAGATGCGCCTAAGATGGGATGCCAAAATGCCTTCTTTGAAGGATAACGGGTATGTATATCGGACATTGTTTACGAAGTTAAAATTGCTGGTCATTTAGGTTTTTTAAGTGTTGTTATTGAACATAAAAGCTATCCGGATAAATGGTTGCCGCTGCAATTGCACCATTACATTGCTGAGGCAATGATACAGTACCATAAACAACACCCGAATAAAAAAGTGCCACTTGTTTACGGATTGGCGCTTTATAATGGTGAGGTGCCGTATCACCATGATATGGATGTGCGTAGCTTGATCAATGCACCGCAGGCGTTAATTGATAAATATTTTCTGAAACCACCTCAATTGCTTGATTTAACGCAGTTAGATAATGAAGCGCTTAAGAAACATACCTGGTCTGGGGCATTGCTTTTGAGTTTGAAGAACATATTTATCCGTGATCTATTGACGTTTTTAAAAACAGATTTGACTGATATTTTTCAGGAAATTATGGGGGAAGGTGGTGAAGAATTGGTACAAGCTATGCTAAAATATTATGTAGGTAGTGGAGATATTGTTGATGATAGACAATTTTCTGACTATGTTGGACAACGATTATCTAAAGAATTGGAGACTAAAGTGAGAACACTTGCAGATAAATGGCTAGCAGAAGGTCGAGTAGAAGGTCGAGTAGAAGGTTGGGCAGAAGGTCGAGTAGAAGGTTGGGCAGAAGGCAGCGAACAATCGGCTCGCAGGATTGCTGAAAATATGTTTGCCTTAGGTTTGGGCACTGAAGAAATTGTGCAAGCGACAGGGTTAGATATTTCGGTTGTGCAATCGATTAAAAAGTCAACGCAGCGTAGCACGGAAGAGGTAAGTTAAGCTTAGTTCAGGTGCATTGCTATGTTCTGGGCTGATCACCGTATCCTATGTTGGACAACGATTATCTAAAGAATTGGAGACTAAAGTGAGAACACTTGCAGATAAATGGCTAGCAGAAGGTCGAGTAGAAGGT